>DATITT010000389.1:0-5733 GCA_035467435.1 Arthrobacter sp.
CGTGGTCGAGCGGATGGTCTATGAGCACCCGCAGTACACCCCCGACTCCCTCCGGGCCCAGCAGCGGATCCTCGCCCTCGGCGACGACCGGCTGGCCTTTGCCGGCGCCTACCACGGCTGGGGTTTCCACGAGGACGGCGCCCTCTCCGGCGTCCGGGCCGCTGCGCGGCTGGGACGGGAGTGGGACGACGCCGGTGTCGCTCTTGATACGGTTTCCCTAGACCCGGACCTGCAGACCGTCCCCGCGGAGGGCTCATGAGCGCCACAGCTGCCATCTACCGAACCTCCATCGCGCATGTGCGGCGCACCCCGCTGAAGAACGCGTTCACCTACCGCAGCTACAGCTGGTATGTCGACGTCGACCGGCTGCCCGCCCTGCCCCGCCTGCTCCGGCCGCTCGCCGGCTTCAGCGTCGCCGACCACCTCGGCGACCCGGACGGCACGCTCCGCGGCAACGTCGAGGCGTTCCTGGCCACCCGGGGGATTGACCTCGACGGGGGCCGGATCACGATGCTCGCCAGTGCCCGCGTGTTCGGACACGTCTTCAATCCGCTGAGCCTGTTCTGGTGCCACAACGCCACAGGGGAGCTGCGCTGCGTCCTCGCCGAGGTCCACAACACCTACGGCGAACGGCACTGCTACCTCCTCGAAACGGACGACGCCGGCCGGGCCAGTGTCCCCAAGGCGTTCTACGTCTCACCCTTCAACGACGTCGAAGGCCAGTACCGGATGAAACTCCCGGAACCCGGCGAACGGCTCGCCGTCTCGATCGTCCTCGAGCGCGAGGGGCAGCAGCCCTTTCTCGCCAGTATGGACGGCGACCGCCGCGACGCCACCGTGCGGAACATCCTCGCCGCCGCGCTCGCGGTCCCGCTGGCACCCCTCCGCGCCTCGGTGCAGATCCGCTGGCAGGGAATCAAGCTGTGGGCGCGCCGGCTGCCCATCGTCAAACGACCACACCACCCTTCACAGGAGGCAGTTCAGTGACTATGACCGAAGCGACCGGATCCGGCTCTGCACGCCGGGCCAATGAGGCCGCAGCCCCCTAGACCGTCCCGCAGCCGCCCGCCGTGGTCGACGCCGGCATCTGGCCCAGCATCGCCGCCGTCCCCTCCGGCCTGAAGGTCGCCGTCGCCGGCCGTGTCGCCGAGGCCATCTTCAAAGCCGCGGTCCGCCACCTGCCGCTGGAGGTCCGATACCCGGACGGCACCGTCCTGGGCAAAGCGGCCATGCCCGGGCAGACCCACCCCGTCATGACCCTGAACCGTCCCGAGGCGTTCGCGGCCCGGCTTGGCGACGGCGGGCTGATCGGCCTGGGGGAGTCGTTCATGGCCGGGGACTGGGACGCCGACGACCTCACCGCCGTCATGGAGGTCTTCGCGGCCCGCGTGGCAACGCTGGTGCCCGAGCCGCTGCAGAAACTCCGCGCGCTCTACCTGCCGCGCCAGCCGCGGAAGGAACGCAACACCGAGCAGAACACCCGCTCGAACATCTCCCGGCACTACGATCTTTCCAACGAGCTCTTTGGCACCTTCCTGGACGACACCATGACCTACTCCAGCGCGATCTTCCCGGAGTCCGGCGAGGCGCTGAAGGGCGTCGCCTGGAACGGCCTGGCCGCCGCGCAGCAGGCCAAGATCGACCGGCTGCTGGACAAGGCCGGCGTCGGCCAGGGCACCCGGGTGCTGGAAATCGGCACCGGCTGGGGCGAGCTGGCCCTCCGGGCCGCCCAGCGCGGCGCCACCGTCTACTCCGTCACCCTCTCGAGCGAGCAGCAGGAACTGGCCCGCAAGCGCGTCGCCGACGCCGGGTACACCGGCGCGGTCACGATCGAGCTCAAGGACTACCGCGCGGTCGAGGGCGAGTACGACGCCGTCGTGTCCGTGGAGATGATCGAGGCCGTGGGCTTCGAGTACTGGGACACGTACTTCCAGACGATCGAACGGGTCCTGGCCCCCGGCGGGAAGGTCGCCATCCAGGCCATCACCATCGCGCACGACCGGCTGCTGGCCACCCGCTCCAGCTACACCTGGGTGCACAAGTACATCTTCCCGGGTGGCGTTATTCCCTCCGTGCGGGCCATCGAGGACATCACGGAGAAACAGACCGGGCTGCGGGTCCGCGAACGGCTCGCCATGGGGGAGCACTACGCGCAGACGCTGCGGCTCTGGGAGGAGCGCTTCATGGCCCGCTCCGCCGACGTTCAGTCCCTGGGCTTCGATGAGATCTTCCAGCGCATGTGGCTGTTCTACCTCTGCTACTCCCGCGCGGGCTTCGAGACCGGCTACCTCGACGTGCAGCAGATCGTCCTGGACCGCCGGACAGCAGGCGAGGCCACCAGCGGATCCGCCGCATGACGGCGCCGCTCGCGGCACTGATCGAGGAGGTCCTGCGGCCGCTGGCCGGCGGGGACCTCCCGGTCCGGCTTGTGGTGTGGGACGGCAGCGAGGCCGGGCCGGCCGGCGCCCCGGTGGTCCGGCTGAACTCACCGGACGCCATCCGGCGGCTGCTCTGGGCGCCCGGGGAGCTCGGCGCCGCCCAGGCCTATGTCACCGGGGAACTGGACGTCGACGGCGACCTCAACTCCGCGCTGCAGCACCTCTGGAAGGTGGTCCGGGACCGGGGGCTCTCCGGCATCCGCCCCACCCCCGCGGTGCTGGCCGGCATCGCGCGGATTGCCCGCGCCGCCGGGGCGCTCGGGGCGCCGCCTCCGCCGCCGGCCAGCCAGGCCAGGGTCAAGGGCAGGCTGCACAGCCTGCTCCGCGACCGCGCCGCGATCAGCCACCACTATGACCTCAGCAACGACTTCTACGCGCTGATCCTGGATCCGCAGATGGCCTACTCCAGCGGGTACTGGACGGGCCCGCCGGCGGACAATACGCAGAGCTACGGGCTGGAGGACGCGCAGCGGGACAAACTGGACCTGGTCTGCCGCAAGATCGGCCTCAAACCGGGGATGCGGCTGCTGGACGTCGGCTGCGGCTGGGGATCGCTGAGCCTGCACGCCGCCCGGCACTACGGCGCCGAGGTCGTCGGCGTGACGCTGTCCGGGGAGCAGAAGGCGTTTATCGACGCCCGCATCCGCGACCGCGGCCTCGAAGGGCACGTGGAGATTCGGATCCAGGACTACCGGGAGATTCCCGACGGGCCGTTCGACGCCGTCGCCTCCCTGGAGATGGGCGAACACGTCGGCCAGCGGAACTACCCCCTCTACGCCGCCGCGCTGTTCAACAACGTCACGCCCGGCGGCCGGGTGCTGGTCCAGCAGATGTCCCGGCGCGGCAAGCACCCCGGCGGCGGTCCGTTCATCGAATCCTTCATCGCCCCGGACATGCACATGCGTCCGGTGGGGGAGACACTGGGTTTCCTGGAGGACGCCGGCCTGGAGATCGAGGGCGTGCAGGGCATGCGCCGGGACTACGTCCGGACTCTCGAGGCCTGGTACGCGAAGTTCGAGGAGAACCACGCGGCCGCCGTCGCGATGATGGGCGAGGAGATCGCCCGGGTCTGGCGCCTCTACCTCGTGGGCGCCCTGCGCAGTTTCGCCGAGCGCCGGATGGGCGTGGAGCAGATCCTCTGCAGCAGGCCGGAGGCCGGGAAGTAGTCAGCGACAGCTGGCCCCATAGCAACAGCTGTTAGGCGCCTCACGCTCCACAAGGCGGGCACCCCCCGGGTGTCCGCCCTCTGCGTGTTTCCGGACACCACATGTAGTGCTTAACCGCACTCCGGGCCGCTGTGGGACGCCGCTGCGACACGCCGTCTGCCGGCCGACACGCAGGGAGTTAATTGTGCAAAGGTACTCCACAGCCTGTGGATTTCGTCCGCCAAAACGGCGGAAATCCGGACATTTTGAGCCACCCTGCCTGTGGACTGGCGGTGCATAAAATGACATACTTGTAATACATCATCTTGGGGTCCACGTCGGGCTCGTGCACTACATGTAGTATCGACTTACAGTTCCAGCGGAGCAGCAGTGCTCGCCAGGCGAGGCCAGTAACGGATCAGGATTCCTATCCGGCTCGGCCCGCCCGGACTACTGGCACCAGAGACGCAACAGAGACTCAGCTCAACAGCCGCAGCTCCTAAGCAGTACACATTTCGCAGTACCAAAGACTTCAACAAAGGGGACAGGGACCATGACCGTAACGGTTTACACGAAGCCGGCCTGTGTTCAGTGCAACGCGACATACCGCGCGCTGGACAAGAAGGGCATCACCTACCAGAGCGTCGACATCTCGCAGGATGCGGATGCCCTCGAGCGCCTGAAGGCCCTCGGCTACATGCAGGCCCCGGTTGTCGTTACGGACCAGGACCACTGGTCCGGTTTCCGCCCGGACAAGATCGAGGAACTGGCGCAGGCCTACACCGTCGCCGTAGCCTGAACTGCTTCGAACGAAAACACGTCAGATGAGGTGAGGAACTCCATGGCACTGGCACCAGCCGCTGCGACGCCGGCAGCCGGCGACGTGCCGGTGACGGCAGACGCCCGGACCTCAGACACCGTCAGTCAGTCAGACGCCGTCCGGACCACCGGCTGCCACCTCATCTACTTCTCCTCCTCCTCGGAGAACACGGCACGCTTCGTTCGGAAGCTGGGCGTTGACGCGGCCCGGATCCCGCTCCATGGGCGGGAACCCGCGCTCGTGGCAACCGAACCCTACGTGCTGGTGCTTCCCACCTACGGCGGCACCGGGGGAGAAGGGTCCGTTCCGAAGCAGGTCATCCGCTTCCTGAACGATCCGCGCAACCGCCAACAGCTCCGGGGAGTGATCGGGGCGGGCAACACAAACTTTGGGGACAACTACTGCATGGCCGGCGACATCATCGCTGCCAAATGCCAGGTCCCGCACCTATATCGATTCGAACTCATGGGGACGCCGGAAGACGTCAGCCGAGTACAACAAGGATTGGAACAATTTTGGACACGACTGTCGCAAGAACAGAAGTAGCCGTCGAGAAGCACACCGTCCCCGGTGAAAAGCCGGTAATGCCGGCTGCCTTCCAGGGCCTGGGCTACCACGAGCTCAACGCCATGCTGAACCTCTACGGCCCGAACGGGGAGATCCAGTTCGAGGCGGACCGCGAGGCGGCGCACCAGTACTTCCTGCAGCACGTTAACAACAACACCGTGTTCTTCCACGACCTTGAGGAAAAGCTCGACTACCTCGTGAAGAACGAGTACTACGAGCGCGAGACCCTCGACCAGTACACGATGAACTTCATCCGCGAGCTCTACAACCGCGCGTACAAGAAGAAGTTCCGCTTCGAAACGTTCCTGGGCGCGTTCAAGTTCTACACCTCCTACACGCTGAAGACGTTCGACGGAAAGCGCTTCCTGGAGCGCTACGAGGACCGCGTCTGCATGGTGGCCCTGCACCTGGCCCGCGGCGACGAGCAGCTCGCGCTGCAGATGGTCGACGAGATCATCGAAGGCCGCTTCCAGCCGGCCACCCCGACCTTCCTCAACGCCGGCAAGCGCCAGCGCGGCGAGCTGGTCTCCTGCTTCCTGCTCCGCATCGAAGACAACATGGAGTCGATCGGCCGTTCCATCAACTCCGCCCTGCAGCTGTCCAAGCGCGGCGGCGGCGTGGCCTTCGCGCTGACCAACATCCGCGAGGTCGGCGCGCCGATCAAGCAGATCGAGAACCAGTCCTCCGGCGTCATCCCCGTGATGAAGCTCCTCGAGGACAGCTTCTCCTACGCCAACCAGCTCGGTGCCCGCCAGGGTGCCGG
>DATITT010000390.1:0-4557 GCA_035467435.1 Arthrobacter sp.
AACCCGTCCTGCTTCAGTGACTGTCTGTTGATCGGCATGGGGTCCTAGAGTCGGGGCGCTGGGCGTTCCTTCAAAGCCTACGGATACGCAGGCCCCGTGGCCGCTCGATTGGCGCAGTTGCCCGCTCTTCTGTTCCATGGACGGCGGGCAGGGGCCCGAAGGGGCTCAGCCAGAAAAGGGGTGACGAGGTCGAAGTCCAGATTGCAGCCTGTCGTTACCACTACGGCAACTGCTGCGGGGCCCGGATCGGGCACCCTGACCTTAAACGCAGGACCTGCAGGTACCTTCGCGATCTCGCTATGAGACGGCTCGGACATTTTCATGTCCAGAACGACCCGGCTTAATCAAGTGGTTACCTGCAGGCGTTTTAAGCGTACGCCCGCGCATTCACCGTGACTAGGGGTCCGTCGCCTCTTCCGCAGTCCGAAAAACGCCCCAGCGCCCAAAAGCGTAGAGTGGAACCAGACGCCTGATTCTGGACGCCGAGCGCTGAGGGAGAAATCGTGACGATTGACTGGGACGAAAAAAAGACGCTGCTACAGGAACCGAACATCGCCGCCGTAACGCAGCTTTGCGACGAACTGATGGAAAAGAAGCCGGGGTCGGTCGTCCCCTACATCGATCCCGTCCATGACGAGGACGAGTGCCGGATCGTCAGCCTCCACATCGCCCCGGGCAAGGGCACCGAATCGGGCTTCGTTTCCCACTTCAACGATGACGAGGCCGCCCGCCGGGCCACCTCCATCTACGAGGCCGTCGAGCTCGACCCCCGCTACGTGATGCCGTGGAACGCCTACCCCTGGGTCCGCGATCCCGAACTCCCCTCAGCGTTAAACGTCCAGGAGAAGACGGACGGGCTGCGGCCGTTCCGGCAGTTCCTCAAGATCAACAAGCGCGTGTCCGCCGTCATCGCCCACGGCGCCGATGCCCACGCCTTCCTGACACTGTTCGAGAAGACCTACCACTCCTCTCTGAAGAACCGGGGAGTCAAGATCTACAAGGCCACCGCCCTGGGCGGCCGCGCGTTCGCCGTCTCGGCCGCCAAGCAGGAGGAACTCCTGGCCAAGAACGTCGAGGTCTACAGGGACGCCATGCAGCGGGCGGGCATCCAGCACCTCTGATCCGGCGGATCGGGACAACCACGGCGGCGGTTCCGCCGACGTTGCCTGGCTGGGTCCGCGTAGGGTCCAACGGCCCTGCCCAAGCCCCTGCGGTCCTTGGTGAGCTTGAGGCGGAGCCCGGACGGCCGCGTCCTTGGTGAGGCTCGCTCCCGAATAGGACTCAGTTATGGGACGGTTGGACGGCAAGGTGGCCCTGGTCAGCGGCGGTGCCCGGGGCATTGGCGCGGCCATCGCGAAACGCTTCCTGGACGAAGGCGCGAAAGTCGTCGTCGGCGATGTCCTCGACGACGACGGCCGCCAACTGGCCGCCCAGCTCGGAGACGGGGTCCGGTATGTCCGCCTGGACGTGACGCAGCCGGCGGACTGGGACGCGGCCGTGAACGAGGCAGTGACGGCGTTCGGCAGCCTCAGCGTCCTGGTCAACAATGCGGGAATCGTGACCTTCGGCCGAATCGATGCATACCCGCATGAGCAGTGGGCCCGGGTTATCGACGTGAACCTCACCGGCGTTTTCAACGGCATCAAAGCCGCGGCACCGGCCATGACCCGCGCAGCCGCCGCCTCCATCATCAATGTTTCCTCGATCGCGGGGCTCCGGGGCTACGAGAACCTTTCGGGATACACTGCATCGAAGTTCGGGGTCCGCGGCCTGACCAAGAGCGCCGCCCTGGACCTCGGCGGCTCCGGCATCCGAGTTAATTCAGTCCATCCCGGCGTCATCGAGACGCCCATGACCGCAGGAATGACGTTCGACACGGGACATGTCCCCTTGCACCGGGTCGGGCAACCCACCGAGGTCGCGGACCTGGCCGTATTTCTGGCCAGCGACGAGTCCTCTTTCATCACGGGCGCGGAATTTGTGATCGACGGCGGCGAGCTGGCCGGCACGGTCGCCCCGCCCGCCGTCTGACTGGAAAGAAGAAACCCATGTCCCAGAGTCCCGGCTCAAAACTCGCAATTGTCGGCGCCGGCAGCGTCGGCACGTCCCTCGCCTTCGCCGCCCTGATCCGAGGCTCGGCCAGCAACGTCGCCCTCTTCGACGTCAACGCGACCAAAGCTGAGGCAGAGGTGCTGGACCTGGCCCACGGCACCCAGTTCGCCGCTGCTGCGGCCACCGTCACCGGCGGCGGGGATATTGCGGCGACGGAAGGGGCCGACGTCGTCGTCATCACCGCAGGGGCCAAACAGGCTCCGGGCCAGACGCGGCTGGACCTGGCCGGCACCAACGTCCGCATCCTCGAACAGCTCATGCCTCAACTGCTGACGCACGCTCCGGACGCTGTCTACGTCCTGGTGACCAACCCCTGCGATGTGCTGACCGTCGCGGCGCAGAAGATCTCCGGCCTGCCCTCCTCGCGCATTTTCTCCTCCGGCACCGTTCTCGATACGTCCCGGCTGCGCTGGCTGCTGGCGCACAAGGCCGGTGTCTCCCTCACCAGCGTGCACGCCAGCATGGTGGGCGAGCACGGCGACACCGAGTTCCCCATCTGGTCCGGCGCCACGATCGGCCCGGTTCCGATCCGCAACTGGACGGTCGACGGCGAACGGGTCTTCACGTCCGACTACCTCGCTGAAACCGCGCGGGAAGTGACCCAGGCGGCCTACAAGGTGATCGCCGGGAAGGGCGCGACGAACTACGCGATCGGGCTGTCCGGCGCGCGCATCGTGGAGGCCCTGCTGCGCGCGGAAAACGCGGTCCTGCCGGTGTCCACCCTGCTGGACGGGCAGTACGGGATCACCGGGGTGGCACTGTCCCTGCCCAGTGTCGTGGGGCACGGCGGGGTCCGCGCAGTTCTGGAGACCCCCATGGACGACGGCGAACTCGCCTCGCTGCACCACTCGGCGGAGACGCTGCAGCAGAGTCTCGCGACGCTGGGGATCTAGGCGTTCTGCCGCGACCCGGCTGCGGCGAAGTCGGGCACAATCGTCACCGATCCGACGTGCGGCAGCGCGCGGCGGACCCCGCGTTCCAGATTGGCCGATACCGAGGCGAGCTCCACCAGGTGCGCGTCCGTCGGGATCGGCACCGTGATCTCGGCGTGCAGCTGGTGGCCGGTCCCGCGCAGCCGAGCGGTGCCGCCGGACCGGGAGTGTTCCGCGACGACGGCCTCGACGCGTTGCGTCAGTCCAGGGTCGACGCCGTCCATCAGCCGCCGTCCGACGTCGCGCACGGTGCCCCACAGAAGGACCACGATGGCGGCGGAGATCAGCAGGCCAACGATCGGGTCCGCCAGAGGGAAGCCGAGCCAGACGCCGATGACGCCAGCGACGACCGCCAGCGAGGTGAAGCCGTCCGTCCGGGCGTGGACACCGTCGGCCACCAAAGCTGCGGAGCCAATACGCCGGCCGACGCGGATCCGGTAGACCGCGACGAGTTCGTTGCCGGCGAAGCCCACCAGCCCGGCGGCGAGCACCCAGCCGAGGTTGTGCACGGGCTGGGGTTCGAAGAAGCGGCGGATCGATTCGACGGCGGCCACCACGGCGGAGAGCGCGATCATCGCCACAATGAACAGCCCGGCGAGGTCTTCGGCCCGGCCGAACCCGTAGGTGTATGTCCGGGTGGCCTTGCGGCGGCCCAGCAGGAACGCGATCCACAACGGGACCGCCGTCAGCGCGTCGGAGAAGTTGTGCACGGTATCGGCCAGCAGCGCCACGGAACCACTGATCAGCACGATCACGAGCTGGAAGAGCGCGGTGGCGCCGAGGCCGAGCAGGGAGACCTTGACCGCGCGGATGCCCTGCGAGCTGGATTCGAGCGCCTCGTCGATGGAGTCCGCAGCGTCGTGCGAGTGCGGGACGAAGACTGACTGAAACCAGCCCTTCAGGCCGGTGGCGTGGGGGTGGGGATGCTCGCCCTGGTCGTGGGTCTGCGCGTCATGGCCGTCCGGGTCGTGGTCGTGGATATGGCCATGCGGGTGATCGTGGACGTGGCCGTCGTCGTGGGCTTGCTGCTGGCCTTCGCCGTGGCTGTATTCGTCCACGGCGTCCGACGGGCGGCTCATGCGCCGTGCCGCGCGGCAGTGCCGAGCGCGTGCTCGGCCTGGTGGATTGCGTCCATCACCAGTTGGCGGGCGTGGTCATTCTGCAGCCGATAGAAGACTTTGGTGCCTTCCTGCCGCGTGGCAACCATGCCGCCCAGCCGCATTTTGGCCAGGTGCTGCGAGACTGCTGAAGCGGGCTTCCCCACGCGCTCCGCCAGGGCGTTAACCGGCAGCTCACCCTCTCCCAAAGCGAGAATCAGCCGGACACGCGTGGCATCGGCCAGCATGGAGAACACTTCGACGGCCAGCTCCACGTGGGGGCTGTCGACCTCAACCTGCATATCTGCATTCATACGCAGATACTGTCATAGAAGTCCCCGCCGGCCAATTGCGCGCTGCGCCGCCGGAACACATTTCCGGGGACAGGCGTTGAAGACAGGTAGCCTGAGAACTTC
>DATITT010000391.1:0-8224 GCA_035467435.1 Arthrobacter sp.
TTTCCCATGTCGGTTACGATCGACGTTGGCCCGCCGAGTTCCGCGCAGCCAGCCGCTGCCGCCGGTTCCGGGGGTGCGCCACGAAACGGGGCCTGCCGTTCCTGACATGGAGAAGAATGCACAACAGTCAAAAGCCCCCCGCCCACGAGCCGTCCGGGAACCACCGCGCGGAGGACACCCAAGGGTCACCCGGCCCCCGAAGCGGGGCTGCCAGGCGTCCACAGAACCGGCGCCGATGGGCCCTGGGCGGGAGCCTGGCGGCTGTCCTGGTGGTGGCCAGCGTGGCGGGCGTGACGGCACTGAACGGCGCCCCGGCTCCCGGCGGGACAGTTGCGACGTCCGCGGCCCCGGCGGCCACCACGGCCTCCGCAACCCCGTCGGCCCCCGCGACCCCGACGAAGCGTGTCTATCCGCCGTTCGACCGCCCGGCTTACGCCCAGATTCCCGGGCTTGCGGCTGCCACTGAACCGGTCGCGGCCACGACACTGGACGTGCAGGCGGAGGGCACCGGCGCCGAAATGCCTGAGGGCATGATGGGGATCTCCTTTGAGACAGACGTCATGACCGACCCGCGCTTTGAGCCGGGCTCCTCCACCCTGGTGGAGCAGCTCAAGAAGCTCCACAAGCCGGTGATCCGGTTCGGCGGCCAGGCAGTCGACCGGCGATTCTTCTGGACGTCAACGAACGAACCACTCCCCGCCTGGAAACTGGTTCCCGCCTTTAAGAACGATGTCCGCCCGGTGATAAGGGTCACGCCGGCTGATCTCGAGCGCCTCAACCGCATGGCGGAGGCAGCGGATGCCCGGATCCTCCTGACGGCGGACCTGGGGCATTTCGATCCGGAACGTGCAGCTGACCTGGCCAAGCACGCGCAACAGATCTTTGGCAGCAGGCTCCTCGGAATCACCGTGGGCAACGAACCGAACGGCTACCACTTTGCGGGCCGGCCGTACCAGATACTGCGTCCGGCGGACTGGGACGCCGGCAAATTCGTGACGGAGTACAAGGACTATTCCGCCGCCATCGCGCAGAATGCTCCAGGCGTGAAAATCGTCGGACCGGGCGTCTTCAACATCACCTGGTTGCGCGGGTTCGCCGACCTGAAGGATCCAAACGTCAGCGCACTGTCGTACCACCACTACCCGATGTCGGATTGTGGCACCCAGGCCGAGGACTCCCCGACTATCAACCGCATCATGTCCCGCGCTGCCGTCGAACACAATCGATCCTTCATCGAAAAAATGGCCGAGGTGGCGAAGGGTGCGGGCCTGCCGCTCTGGGCCACCGAGGGCGGCATCTCGGGATGCTCGGGTTCCAACGAGACCACCCGCACGCAGGCCTCGGCACTGTGGACAGTTGTTTATGCGATGACGGCAGCCCAGGCCGGGGTGGGCCAGCTGGACCTTCACGGCGCCCTCGATGCCTGCAAGGGTGGCCCGCCCACGTCACCTCTGTGCGACTCCGGCGCCTACCGCAAGCCCAACGGTGTGATCGTCGGGCAGGCGAACTACTTTGGCATGATGCTGGTCAGCGCGCTTGAACCGGGCACGTTCCGCAAAATCAGCCAGTCCGGCAGCGAGAACATCTACAGCTACGCCATCAGCCACCAGGACGGCACCATGAGCCTGGTTGTTGTCAACCAGAACGATCCCAAGGTGTCGGGTCAGGCTCCCATCACCATCAAACTTCCTCAGGCTGCCGCCACCGCCACCATGAGCCAGATGACCGCTCCTGCCTTTGACTCAGTGGCACTCACCCGCATCGACGGCCGCGAAGACGCCGGAGTGCCCGCTTCCGAGCGCGCCAAGGTGCCCGGTTTCGTCGAAGGCACGTCCACCCTGGAGCTGCCGCTGACGTCGGGGACGGCGACCGTCCTGAACTTCAGCTTCTGAGCCGAGCGGCACACGGGCGGGCCCGGCACCTGGCAGGGTGCCGGGCCCGCTTTGTTGTCTCCGCAGGATGGGACGGGGTACCGCACCGCAGCCCGGTCAGCAGGCCCGGTCAGCCGGGCCAGCCCTCCGGACCGTCGCTCCCGGCCGCGTACTCCTCCAGCGGTGCGCTGTCCCGGGCCCAGGCCTTGAGGACGGGCGCCAGGATCCGCCAGCAGTCTTCCGCAGTGTCGGCGCGGACGGAGAGGAGGGGATCGCCGGTCAGGACACCCTCCAGGACCTCCCCGTACGGCAGCAGCCCTGACGCGCTGAGCTCCGCCGTGAGGGTGGCGCGGTCCAGGCTGAGGACATCGCCGGGGCCGTTCACATCGACGTCGAACTGCAGGGTGTCCGGACCGAAACCGATCCTCAGCTGGTTGGGGGAGTCCACCCCGGTGAAGCCCTTGGGCAGGTGCGGCACCGGACGGAAGGTCACCACGGCTTCCTTGCGTTTGATGCCCAGGGCCTTGCCGGAGCGCAGGATGAAGGGGACGCCCTGCCAGCGCCAGTTGTCGATCCCCACTTCCACCTCTGCGAGCGTTTCGGTGCCCCGGCCCGGGTCGACGCCGTCCTCCTTGGCGTAGTCCGGGACCTTCCGGCCCTCGATCGATCCCGCCGTGTACCGGGCGCGGCGGGTGCTCCTGGCGAAGGGTGCCTTGATGCTGCTGGCCCGCAGCACCGTGGCCACGGCGTCGCGGAGGTCCCGTTCGTCCACCGATGCCGGCGGTTCGAGCGCCATCAGGGCCATGATCTGCAGGAGGTGGCTCTGGACCATGTCGCGGAGGGCGCCGGCGCCGTCGTAGTAACGGGCGCGCCCCTCCAGCGCGAGGTCCTCGTCAAAGACAATCTCGACCTTTTCGATGTGCTCGCGGTTCCACACCGGCTCCAGGAAGGTGTTGGCGAAGCGCAGCCCGAGGATGTTCAGCACCGTCGCCTTGCCCAGGAAGTGGTCCACCCGGTGGATGTGGTCCTCCGGGACCAGGGCGGACAGGGTTTCATTCAGGTGCCGGGCGGACTCCTCGCCGGAACCGAACGGCTTCTCCATCACCAGCCGGGTCCCGGCGGGCACCTGGCCGGGGACCAGCGCCTCGCAGGCCAGCTGGCTGATGCGCGGCGGCAGCGCGAAGTAGATGGCCACCGGACCCTCCAGCCGGGCCAGCAGCCCGGCGAGCTGCCCGTCGGCCGTGACGTCGAGCTGGTGGTAGGCGGTGGCTTCGCGGATCCGTTTCAGCTCCCGCCGGCCGTCGGCCCCGGCCTGGGAGTTGGCGTCGGCGAAGGACCCGTCGATGCGCTCCAGCCACTGGTCGGGGGTCCACGCATCCGAGCCGGCACCGACCAGGGCCAGGCCGTCGGCGCGTCCCCGGGACACGAGCCGGGCCAGCCCCGGCAGCAGGAGCCTGCCGGTGAGGTCGCCCGAGGCACCGAGGATCAGCAGGGTTTTTACGGTTTTTTGGCTGGTCACCTAAGCCAGCATGCCATCTTGAAGGCGCGTCTTGGTACCCTAGATAGTCGAGTCCCGTTGTCGAGGCAGTTCGTTCCGGCGAACATCAGTCGCGACGCTGGCGTGCCGGACCGGCCGCCATCTGTAGATCCACTGAAAGAAGTGCACGGCGCGTGTTCAATTCACTCTCTGACCGGTTGACAGCAACCTTCAAGAATCTCCGTGGCAAGGGCCGCCTGACCGAGGCGGACGTTGACGCCACAGTCCGCGAAATCCGGCGTGCCCTGCTGGACGCCGACGTTGCCGTGCCCGTGGTCCGCGAATTCACCGGCCGTGTGCGCGAGCGTGCCCTCGGCGCCGAAGTCTCGGCCGCGCTGAACCCGGGCCAGCAGATCGTGAAGATCGTCAACGAGGAGCTCGTCGAGATCCTCGGCGGCGAGACCCGGCGGATCCGCCTCGCGAAGACCGGGCCCACCGTCATCATGCTCGCCGGCCTGCAGGGTGCCGGCAAAACCACCCTGGCCGGCAAGCTGTCCAAGTACCTCAAGGCGCAGGGCCACAGCCCCCTCCTGGTGGCCTGCGACCTGCAGCGTCCCAATGCCGTGACCCAGCTCCAGGTGGTCGGCCAGCGCGCCGGGGTGCCCGTCTTCGCCCCGCACCCGGGAGCCACCTCCACCGAACTGGACCACCCGGCCGGCGACCCGGTCTCGGTCGCCCGTGCCGGCGTCGAGGAAGCCCGCCGCACGCTGCACGACGTCGTGATCGTTGACACCGCCGGCCGGACCGGCGTGGACGCCGAGATGATGGAACAGGCGCGGCAGATCCGCCGAGCCATCGTTCCGAACGAAGTGCTGTTCGTGGTCGACGCGATGATCGGCCAGGACGCCGTCAACACGGCCATGGCCTTCGACGAGGGCGTCAACTTCACCGGCATCGTGCTCTCCAAGCTCGACGGCGACGCCCGCGGCGGCGCCGCACTCTCCATCTCCTCGGTCACCGGCAAGCCCGTGATGTTCGCGTCCACCGGCGAAGGCCTGGACGACTTCGAGCTCTTCCACCCGGACCGTATGGCCTCGCGCATCCTCGACCTCGGTGACGTGCTCACCCTGATTGAGCAGGCGGAGAAGTCCTGGGACAAGGACGAAGCTGCCCGGATGGCGCAGAAGTTCGCCGACCAGGAAGACTTCACCCTGGAGGACTTCCTCGCCCAGATGCAGCAGATCCGCAACATGGGTTCCATGAAGAAGATGCTCATGATGATGCCCGGAGCGCAGAACATCCGGCAGCAGCTCGAGCAGTTCGACGAGCGTGAAATCGACCGCGTCGAGGCGATCGTGCGGTCCATGACCCCGCACGAACGCGTCGCCCCGAAAATCATCAACGGCTCCCGCCGGGCCCGGATTGCCCGCGGCTCCGGTGTCCACGTCTCCGAGGTCAACGGCCTGCTGGAACGTTTCGCCCAGGCCCAGAAGATGATGAAGAAAATGGCCGCCGGCGGCGGTATGCCCGGGATGCCGGGAATGCCCGGCATGGGCGGCGGAGGGGCCCGCAAGGGCGCCAAGAGCGCACCCAAGAAGAAGGCCCGCTCCGGCAACCCGGCCAAGGCCGCGCAGGAACTCAAGGACGCCCAGGCCCGCCGGTCCGAGGGCGCCAAGGCGCTGCCGACCGGTGCCGCATTCGGCCAGCAGGGCGGGGACTTCGACCCCTCCCAGCTGAACCTGCCCAAGGGCTTCGACAAGTTCCTCGGCGGCGGAAAATAGGCTCTCCGGCCGAGATGTCGCAGGCCCGTTGCCGGGCCGGTGCCATAGGGTTAGACCATGTATAAGCAGCGCGTAGTCTTCGTCCACGGGGCGGGCAGCTTCGGCGCTGCGGCGTGGCCGCAACAGCACGGAATGGCGCTGAACTACGACGCGCTGTTCCTGCGCCGGCACGGGTATGACCCCGTCGCCGAGCCGCTGGAAACGGGCTTCGCTGCCGACGCCGCCATCGTTCTCCGTGGGCTGGCCGACGACGGCCGCGGCGTGGCCGGCGGCCACGTCGTCGCGCACTCCCAGGGAGCCATTTCCGCGATGATGGCCGCCGTCGAACGCCCGGACCTGGTGCACTCGCTGACCCTGGTGGAACCGGCCTGCCTCTCGCTTACCGCGGAGCTGCCGGCGACGGCGGCGCACCGCGCCCTGATGCAGCCACTCTTCGAAGTCCGCCACCACCTCAGCGATGAGGACTTCCACCGCGAATTCGTCCGCCGGGTGTCCGCCGCCCACACCCCGGCCCAGGCGACCCTGGGCGCCCCCAGCCCGGAAGACCAGCGGGAGGCGCGCCGGCTGCGCCTGCAGGCCCCGCCCTGGGAAGCCCCGCTGGAGATTGTCCCCGGCGTCCCCACCCTGGTCCTGACCGGCGGCTGGGAACCGCTCTACGAAGAAATCGCGGGCTACCTGCGGGAGACCGGCGCCCTGCACCGCACCGTCGCGGGAGGCCACCGGCCCCAGGACTCAGCCGAGGGGAACCGGCTCATCCGGGCTTTCATCGCCGACATCGGCCGGCAGCAGCACGCCGCGGCGTCCTAGCACCCTGCCGTCCGGGACCGCCCGGCGGCTTAGGCTTGACGCCATGACCCGCATCATCGAGTTCAGCGGCACCGTCCTCACCGGACCCGGCACGGAACAACACGGCCTGTGGTCCGTGGATGGCCTCCTGACCTTCCGCCGGCCCGCCGCCGCCCCGGACCTCGTCCTGGACGGGTGGGTCATCCCCGGGCTGGTCGACGCGCACTGCCACATCGGGCTTGGCCCCGGCGGGGACGTCCCGGGGCAGCTGGCAGAAGAGCAGGCCGTGACCGACCGCGACGCCGGAACCCTGCTCGTCCGCGACGCCGGTGCCGTCCACGACACCCGCTGGCTCCAGCAGCGCGCCGACATGCCGCGCCTCATCCGCTCCGGCCGGCATATCGCGAGGACCCGCCGGTACCTCCGGGGCTTCGCTGTTGAGGTGGAGCCCGGGGACCTGGTGGAGGCCGTGCGCCGGCAGGCCCGCGCCGGGGACGGCTGGGTCAAGCTCGTGGGGGACTGGATCGACCGCGACGCCGGCGACCTCGCCCCGAGCTTCCCTGCCGGGACGCTCAAGGACGCCATCCGGGCCGCCCACGACGAAGGCGCCCGGGTCACGGCACACTGCTTTGCCGAAGACACACTCGATGACATGCTCGACGCCGGGATCGACTGCATCGAGCACGCCACGGGCCTGCTCCCTCGACACCTGCCGCGGTTCGTCGAACAGGGCGTCCCGATCGTCCCCACCCTCATCAACATCGCCACGTTCCCCGATATCGCCGCGCAGGCCGAGGCCAAGTTCCCCCGCTATGCGGCGCACATGCGCTCACTCTGGGAGCGCCGGGCAGAACGCGTCCGGGAAGCCTTCGAAGCCGGCGTCACCATCTACGCCGGAACGGACGCCGGCAGCGTCATCAGACACGGGCGCATCGTCGACGAACTCCAGGCGCTGCATGCTGCCGGACTGCCGGCCGGAGCAGCGCTCGACGCCGGCGCCTGGGCCGCCCGGGCCTGGCTGGGGGCGGACGGCATCACCGACGGTGCCAGCGCCGACGTCCTGGTCTGCGCCGAGGACCCGCGCAGGAATCTCGCCACCCTGCAGGACCTCAAGAACATCGTGCTGCGGGGAAAACTGGTCCGTTAGGAACGTGCCCCCTCTATTAGGAATAAATTGAAGCTTCAAGTAATTTAACTATATGAGGTCATCGACGGTCGGTGGCCGCTGAAGCACCGGAGCGATCACATGACTGCAGCAGCCAGTACCCAGGACCTTCTTCCCGCCGAACTCACCATGGGCACCGTGATGCTCAAGGTCGGCGACATGAAGCTCATGACGGACTACTACCAGCGCGCCCTCGGCCTCGACATCGTGGCCGAGCAGGACGGCGGCCTCTACCTCGGACGCCGGCAGAAGCCGCTGGTCCATCTCGCCCCGGCGCCCGGGCTCAGCGTCCCGTCCCGCGGCGAGGCCGGGCTCTTCCACACTGCACTGCTGTTCGAGGACCAGCCGTCCCTCGCCGCCACCGTCGCCAGCGCGGCGCAGTACGAGCCGCAGTCCTTCAGCGGCAGCGCGGACCACCTCGTCAGCGAGGCCTTCTACTTCGCCGATCCGGAAGGCAACGGCATCGAGCTCTACTGGGACCGGCCCCGCGATGCCTGGAACTGGGACGGCAAAAACGTCGTGATGGACAGCCTGGCCCTGCCGCCGCAGCGCTACCTCGAACAGTTCCTCACCGAGGAATCCGTCACCGGGCAGCGCGAGGCCGTGGCCGGCGTCGGGCATGTCCACCTGCAGGTCGGCGACGTCCAGTCCGCCCAGGACTTCTACGTCGGAACGCTTGGGTTCGAGAAGACGGCAGGCTGGCACGGCCAGGCCCTGTTCGTCTCGGCCGGCGGCTACCACCACCACATGGCCATGAATGTCTGGAACAGCCGCGGCGCCGGGCCCCGCCGGGACACCCTGGGCCTCGGCGAGGTGCTGATCGAAGTACCGGCGGGAGACGACGTCGGCGCTCTCGCCGACCGCCTCAGGACCGCCGGGGTACAGTCCCACCACACCGGAGCCGAGCTGCGCTTCGAGGACCCGTGGCGCAACCGCATCCGCGTCGCCGTTCGCTGAGTGCCCGCTGTTCCGGCGTCGGCGCCCGGCTCATCGCATTCCGCTTCCTGCCGGCGGAGCCCGTCTGTGCCACGGTTGTTCAATTTTCACGGCCTTCGGTTTCTTGAGCCGGCTGTGACGACTTCATCGAGCGGTCACCCACTGCCGCAGCTATCCAGCCCCGGGGACATGTCCAGTGCAGGCGGCA
>DATITT010000392.1:0-4965 GCA_035467435.1 Arthrobacter sp.
GGCAAACTCGGCGCCGACGAAAAACGCATTAACCGCCAGGAGCACCACCAGCCAGATAATGCCGGGGAGATACTCACTCATGGGTCAGCTCCTGCGTCAGGTTGTCAATGATCCGGTCATGGGCGCTCTTGGGCGCCTCTGCTGATGCTTCAGGGGTGTAGCGGAGGCGCTCCACATGGGTGCCCGCCACCCGTTCGACGCGCAGGTGCCCGCCGTTGATCGGGACTTCGTCGCCGAGCTCGGGGATGCGGTCCAGCTGGTCGCTGACGACTCCGGCCATCGTGTCGTACTCCTCACCTTCCGGGACCACGATTCCGGTCCGGTCCAGGAGCTCATCCGGACGCAGGGAAGCGTCAAAGGTAATGGACCGGCCTGTCCGCACGACGCCGGTCCGGGCGCGGTCGTGTTCGTCCTCAAGTTCCCCGACGATCTCTTCGACCAGGTCCTCGAGGGTGACAATGCCGGCAGTCCCGCCGTGCTCGTCAGAAACGATCGCAACCTGAAGCCCCTGCTTGCGCAGCAGGCCCAGGAGGGTGTCAACACCCATCGATTCGGGCACCCGGAGCGGTTTGATCATCAGACCGGACGCCAACACGCTGTCGCGTGCCTCCATGGCAACGGCAAACGCCTGCTTGACGTGAATCACACCCAGGACCTCGTCGCGGTCCCGGCCGATGACCGGGAACCGGGAGAAACCGGTGGACGTCGCAAGAGTAACGACCTGTTCGGCCGTGTCCTCGGAACCCACCGTCGCCATCCGCACCCGGGGGGTCATGACATCCGCGGCGCTGTGGTCCGAGAACCGCAGCGTCCGGTGCAGCAGGGCTGCGTGGTCCAGGTCCAACACCCCTTCGAGGGCGGAACGGCGGACCAGTGAGCTGAGTTCCTCGGCACTGCGTGCCCCGGAAAGTTCTTCCTTCGGTTCAATGCCGAAGGACCGGATGATCTTGTTGGCGGTGTTGTTGAACAGCACAATGACGGGCTTGAACACCGCCGTGAACAGGGTCTGGAAGGGGATCACGACCTTGGCGGTCGCCAGCGGAAGTGCCAGGGCGAAGTTCTTCGGCACCAGCTCACCGATCACCATCGAGAAGACCGTGGCAAGGAAAATGCCAATGACGGCACCGATGCCAGGCACCACGGCTTCGGGGAGACCCGCAGAAAGCAGCGGTTCGCGCAGGAGTGAGCTGATCGCCGGCTCAAAGGTGTACCCAGTGAGCAGAGTCGTCAGGGTAATACCGAGCTGGGCACTGGAAAGATGCGTCGAGGTGATCTTCAGGGCCTTGATGGTGGGCGCAAGGCGCTTCTCACCACGGGCCTGACGGGTTTCGAGGTCATGACGGTCCAGATTCACCAACGCGAACTCGGAGGCAACAAACAACCCGGTACCGACCGTGAGGATCAGACCGATCCCGATCATGATCCATTCATACATTCGGGCGCCCCTCTCCCGCGGTGGCCGGCAAACCGGTCAGAAGGTTGAGGGGCAAGGGCATATGTGAAGGAGGGTCATCCATGATGCAGCAATTCTACCTGCTCCGGACCTTTTCCTTGGCCCGAAAGGGACCGGGGCGCATGCACCGGACCATCAAATGGTTAGCCTCACTCCTTGCGCCCGGCGCGATCCTTAGCTGACAGGGAGGCGGCCCTGACCTCGAGCCGGCTTCGTACGGGCACGTTCGCGGAGGATCCGTATCGTTTGGGTGCAGATGAGCGGCAGTGGAGAAAGTATTGCCGCGACGAGCCACGCCTCGCCGGGAATCGGTGTGAGCCCGAGGATGTCCCGCAGCGGGGGGAAGCCCAGGGCCACGGCTTCCAGTGCAACGGTCACCGCAAGGGCGTACCAGAGGAAGGGGTTCCGGCCGGCGCCCTTGAAGCCCGAGCCGTGTTCGGACCGGGCGTTGAAGACGGCGAACAGCTGGGCCGCGGTCAGCGCCACGAACGTCGTGGTCTGCGCCTGCTGGATTGGCAGTTCCAGAACGTTGAGGGCGATGAAGTAGGAGGCCAGGCCGACACCGGCAATGAGCAGGCCCTGGCTGATGATGCGCCGGACAGTGCCGCGGCCCAGGATCGGCTCGTCCTTCCGGCGCGGCGGGTCCTTCATGGCATCCTCTTTCCCGGGTTCCAGGGCCAGGGCGAAGGACGGAATGACGTCGATGACCAGGTTGTTCCAGAGGATCATGAGGCCGGCCAACGGTGTGGTGAATCCGCCGATGAAGCTGACAGCCACCACGATGACGATTCCCAGGTGCCAGCTGAAGAGGAACTGGCCGAAATGCCTGATATTGGCAACGATCCGGCGGCCCTCTTCGACGGCGGCCCCGATGGTGGCGAAGTTATCATCGAGCAGGACAATGTCCGCGGCTTCCCGGGCCACCTCGGTCCCGCTGGCGCCCATGGCCACCCCCACATCAGCCTGCCGCAGCGCCGGGGCGTCGTTGACGCCGTCACCGGTGACGGCCACGATGTTGCCGCTCGCCTGCAACGCGCGGACGATCTTGAGCTTCTGGTCCGGTGCAACGCGGGCGTAGACATCCGTGACGGCGGCCGCTTCCGAGAGTTGCTCGGCACTGAGGGAGGCCATCTGCCTACCGGTGAGCACCTGCCCGGCGTTCAGCCCGATCTGGCGGGCCACTGCCTGCGCCGTGGCCGGCTGGTCCCCGGTGATCATCACCACCCGAATGCCTGCGGTCTGCACGGCGGCTACGGCCCGGGCAGCTTCCGGCCGGGGAGGGTCCTGGATACCCAGGATCCCCAGGACCTCCAGCCCGTCATACGCCGATTCCGGAAATGCCCCGGCAGGCGGACTTTCGCCTGAAGCGAGGGTGCGCCGGGCTACGGCAAGGGTCCGCAGGGCGCGGTTGCCCATGTCCTCAGCCGCGCGGGCCAGCGCGGGATCACTGCGTTCCGTCAGTAGGACTTCCGGGGCCCCCTTGACGTACACGACGTTCTCGATGATGACCGCCATGCGCTTGCTCTCGGAGTCAAAGGGGTCTTCCGCCTGCCGGGGCGACCGGCTCCGCGCAGTCCTCCAGTCCACGCCTGCTTCATCCGCCGCCCGGAGCAGCGCCACCTCGGTGCTGTCCCCGATGCCTCCGCCGTCAGGATCAATGTCCGCGTCATTCGCGAGAGTGGCGGACTCCCAGATGTCTTCAGATGTGGCCGGACCGGCGGTGGTCACTTCGACGACCGTCATGACGTTCGTCGTCAGCGTGCCGGTCTTGTCCGAGGCGATAACCGTCGTTGAGCCGAGTGTCTCCACTGTGGGAAGACGCCTTACGAGTGCCTTGCGTTTGGCCATCCGCCGCATGCCAACGGTGAGAGTCAGCGTGGCCACGGCCGGAAGTCCCTCCGGAACGACCGCGACCGCCAAGGCAATGGCCACCTCCAGCACCTCCCTGAGATCCAGCCCGCGCAACAGGCCGATCCCGATGAGGGCAGCGGCCAGGATCACCACAGCCAGTGACAGTGTGCGCCCGAGCCGTTCCAGCCCTTCCTGGAGCGGCGCCCGGCCGCCGCGTGTTTCGTCCACCAGAGCAGCGATTTTGCCCACTTCGGTGTTGGCCCCCGTGGCCACCACGACCCCGCGGCCCCTGCCGGTCTGCACCGTTGTGCCCATGTAGAGCATGCTGTGACGGTCTGCGAGTCCCGTGCCCGGTCGAACAGGCTCAACGGATTTTTCGGACGCTTCGCTTTCTCCCGTCAGGGCCGATTCGACCGTTGTCAGCTCCGAGGCCTCCACCAGCCGGATGTCGGCGGGAACCCTGTCACCGGCTTCGACGCTCACGATGTCGCCGGGCACCAACTCCCCGGCATCCACTTCATCCCTGCGGTCGTCACGTTCGACGTCGGCAATCGAGGACGCCAGACTCCGCAGCGCTTCGATGGAGCGGACCGCCCTGAGCTCCGTCACAAAGCCGACCGTGGCGTTTACGATCAATACGATGGCGATGGCCGCGGCTTCAACGTACTCCCCGATCGCAAGACCGGCAATGACTGCGGCGATCAGCAGGACGACGACCGTGCTGCGGAACTGCTGTATGAGTATCCGGGCAGCGGAGGCCGTCCTGGCGTGGGCAAGTTCGTTGCGCCCATGCCGGTCTTGTCTCGTCCGGGCCTCCGTGGCGGACAATCCTGTATCAGGATCGACATCCAGTGTGGTGAGGACGTCGTCAACGTGCGATCCGTGCGGATAGTCGTCCGCCTGCACTCGTCCGTCGGCGCCCAAGCGCTCTCCTCTCCAGCATCCACCCGGCGGGTGAGTAGGTCATCAGCATCTCATCCTCCGCAGCGCCGGCACCACAGAATGCAGACCCTTTCGGGCAGGCAGCACCCGGGAGGCCAGCGCGCTTCACGCGGGAGCCGGGCGGTCCGGGCGGCAACTTGCGTTGCGGGCATCAGCCCTGGCGGACCGCAGGTGGCAGACCTGCCGGGCGCGTGCACGCGGACCCCACGGTCAGGCTTTTTTGGTTTTCGCCGCCTCAGGCGGCCGCTGGGTGGTGGTCGGTGCCCCGCATGCGGACGGCCACGAGAAGACCAGACAGGGCCGTGAGTCCTGCGACGACGCCGACGGCGGCCGGAATGCCGTACGCGTCGGCAACGATCCCGGAGAGCAACGCACCGACAGCGAACCCGCCGTCGCGCCACAACCGGTAGATGCCCACGGAGCGCGCACGCCATTCCGGGTGCGCGACGTCGCCGATGGCCGCGAGCAGGGTGGGGTAGACCATCGCCGTGCCGGCGCCGAGGAGGGCGGCTCCCGCCGCGAACGCGGGGAAGCCCGTGGCCACGCCGATCAAGGCGATCGCCGTCGCCTGCGTCCACATGCCGCCGACGATCAGCGGCTTTCGCCCGATGCGGTCGGAGAGGGCGCCGGTGGCGAGCTGCCCGGCGCCCCACACTGCCGGGTAGATGGCGGCGAGCGCGCCGATCGCCTCGAGCGGCATCCCGGCGGAAGCGAAGAGG
>DATITT010000393.1:0-1563 GCA_035467435.1 Arthrobacter sp.
GGCTTCGCCCTCTCCCTGCTGGTCCCCGCCGAGCACTACCCGGCCGTGAGCCAGTGGGTGGATACAAACAACCTGAGGGGCCGGCTGGTGTACCTGAAGATCGGCGAGTCATCGTTACCCAGGCCAGCCGAGCCGGGAACGCTGGCGGCCAAGATCGCCATCAAGCCGGGAACCCCGTTCCGCGACTTCCTCCTGGATGAGCTCAGCAGCCGGTTCGACTACTTCTGCTGCTCGAACCTGGAGGACTTCCGCCGGTACCCCAAGGCGCTGACCCTCAACGGCCAGCTCAAGGGCGGCCGCGGGCGGCATGAGAAGGACGACCGCAGGGACCTGGCGGACCGGCGCAACTATGTGCTCGGCTGGGACAACCAGGACAAGGTCACCCGCTTCCTCGCCGAGCAGGACGAGGTCCGCGGCCAGCTCCAGGTCAACAAAGACCGGCTCGGCAAGGTGGACCACTACCTCGGGGCGCTCGGCAGGCAGAACCAGCAGCTCGGAACCGTCCGGTCCGTGACGGATTTCGCCGAGATCAGCTGGCAGCTCACCGCCCGCCGCATCGAGGACCTCAAAAAGGAGAAGAGTGACCTCGAGTCCGCCAGCGATGTCCTGCAGCAGCTGGCGGCCCGGGAACAGGAGATGGCCGGGCGGCTGGGGCGCCTGGAGGACCAGGCGGACAAACTCCAGCGCCGGATCGGCGCCAACGAGGAGGCGGCCAAGGAGATCGCCGCCGCGATCGAGGAATGCGCCGCCGTCCTCGCCGAGCAGCCCCTGACGGACGACGCCGGGGTGCTGGCCGCCGTCGCCAAGCTCGCCGCCAGCGCGCTCGGCGACAAACCGCTGACGTACAAAAACACCGCGACGGTGGAAAGCACCGTGCGGGCAGGGCTGACGGACATCATCGACGCGCTGGTCAAACGGATCGCCCGCACGGCGGAAACCACGGTGCGGCTGATGGCCGACTTCCGGAACAAATACCCGAACGAGACCACCGAAATCGACGCCGCCCTCGAGGCCGCCGGGGACTACAACCGGCTCCTGGAGCAGCTGGCCAGCAACGACCTGCCCCGCTTCGAAGCCCATTTCAAGGACTCGCTCAACCAGAACACCATCCACGAGGTGGTGGCCTTCAACGCCTTCCTGGACAGCCGCCGGCAGGACATCGTGAACCGGATCGGCGAAATCAACCTCTCCCTGGCCGGGATTGAGTACAACCCCGGCCGGCACATCCAGCTGGAGCACCAGAACACCACGGACCTGGACGTCCGCCAGTTCGGCATGGACCTGCGGGCCTGTTCGGAGGGCACCATCGGCGACGAGGAGCAGTACTCGGAGCAGAAGTACCTGCAGGTGGCGAGGCTGATCGAGCGGTTCCGCGGCCGGGACGGTTACACCACGCTGGATGAACGGTGGACGGCCAAGGTCACGGACGTGCGGAACTGGTTCACCTTTTCCGCGTCCGAGAAGTGGACCGAGACCGGGGAGGAGTTCGAGCACTTCACTGACTCGGGCGGCAAGTCCGGCGGGCAGAAGGAGAAGCTGGCGTACACCATCCTCGCCGCCGCC
>DATITT010000394.1:0-2852 GCA_035467435.1 Arthrobacter sp.
AGCCAGAAGAACCCGGGGGCCTCGGCGTCGAACCCCACGACCGGGACGCCGTCGGCCGCTTCCGTCCGCAGCCCCGTCCAGGCCTGGCGGACGCCGCGGATGCCCAGCGTGGTGAGGGCGTTGAGCCGGGTGATCAGCGCCTCGACGTCCCCCGGGTGCGGCTGCGCGTCCCCGGGCCCGCTCGGTTCGTGTTCCGAAGGCGAAATCAGGACCTGCTCCCCGTCGCGGCGGAAGTAGAACGAGTCGTCGGCGGCGGCCACCATGGGGCTGCCTTCCGGGAGGGGGTGCTCGACGTCGACGATCGCCGCGGTGCGCCGGTACGGCTGCAGCTGGACCTTTTCGACGCCGCTGAGCACGGCGAGCTCGTCGGCCCAGGCGCCGGCGGCGTTCACGACGACGGCGGCCTGGAAGCCCTCCTGCCCGGCGCCGAGTTGCCAGCCGGAGCCGAGGCGCTGGGCCGAGTGGACGCGGGCGCCGGTGATGATGTCCACGCCGTTGGCTTCGGCACGCCGGCGGTGGTCCTCGAGCAGCAGCGGCGCGTTGCAGGCGAAGGAGCCGGTGTCCAGGCCGGCGGCGGAGAAGGAGTCCGGGACCAGGACCGGACAGAGTTCCAGGGCCTCGGCGTGGGTGATCGGCCGCATATGGCCGCTGGCCTGCTCCCGGACGGTGGCGTCGTCGCCGATCAGCAGAAAGCTGCGGGGTGAGAGCACCGGTTCCGGGCGGGTGGCGTCCGCGGCGGCGATCAGTTCGAGGGTGCGGAGGGTGAGTTCCTGCACCACGGGCGGGCCGTAGCTGGGGATCAGCTGCCGGGCCGAGCGCGAGGAGCTGTGGTAGGCCAGGGCCTGCTCGGCTTCCACCAGCGCGACGCTGCATTTTCCGGCAAGGGCTGAGGCAAGGGACAAGCCGGCGATACCGCCGCCGACAATCACAACATCGTAATTAGCTGACATGGGTCCATCCTTGCAGACGGAAGCGGTTGCGGCGCCGTTTGTGGCGCCGCAACCTGGTTCTGCTTTGGCGGTGAAGGCCCGTTCAGCCGGCGACGGCGGCGCGGCTGCGCACGAACGCCTGCACGCAGGCCTCCACGTCCTCGGCGCTGTGCGCGGCGGAAAGCTGGACGCGGATCCGGGCCGCGCCCCTGGGGACCACCGGGTAGCTGAACGCCGTGACGAAGACGCCGTTGTGCAGCATGGCGTCCGCCACCTTGGCGGCCATCACCGCGTCGCCGAACATGACCGGGACAATGGCGTGCTCGCCCGGGAGCAGCTCGAATCCCTCCTCGGACATCCGGCTCCGGAACAGCGCGGCGTTGGCGAAGAGCCTGCCGCGCAGTTCGCCGGAGTTCTCCACAAGGTCCAGGGCCGTGAGCGTCGCCGCGACGATGGCCGGGGCCAGCGAGTTGGAGAACAGGTAGGGGCGGGCTTTCTGGCGGAGCATCGCGACGACTTCGCGGCGGCCGGAGACGTAGCCGCCGGAGGCGCCGCCCAGGGCCTTGCCGAAGGTGCCGGTGTAGATGTCCACGCGGTCCGAGACGCCGGCGTGTTCCGGGGTGCCCGCACCGCTGGCGCCCATAAAGCCGACGGCGTGGGAGTCGTCCACCATGACCATGGCGTCGTATTTTTCCGCGAGGTCGCAGATCGCTTCCAGCGGGGCAAGGAAGCCGTCCATCGAGAAGACGCCGTCCGTGACGATGATCTTGCGGCGGGCCGGGTTCTCCTGCGTCGTGGCCTCGATCAGCCTGGATTCCAGGTCTGCCATGTCCTGGTTGGCGTAGCGGAAGCGCTGGGCCTTGCAGAGGCGGATGCCGTCGATGATCGAGGCGTGGTTCAGCGCATCGGAGATGACGGCGTCCTCCGGGCCGAAGAGCGATTCGAACACGCCGCCGTTGGCGTCGAAGCAGCTGGAGAACAGGATGGTGTCCTCGGTGCCGAGGACCTTGGAGACGCGTTCCTCGAGGGCCAGGTGCAGGTCCTGGGTGCCGCAGATGAAGCGCACGCTGGCCATGCCGAAGCCGCGCTCGTCCATCGCGGCCTTGGCGGCGGCGATGATCTCCGGGTGGTCCGCGAGGCCCAGGTAGTTGTTGGCGCAGAAGTTCAGCACGTCCGCGCTGGACTCGCCGATCTGCCCGGCTTTGATGTGGCTGGCCTGGGGCGAGTCAATGTGCCGCTCGGTTTTGAACAGGCCGGCGCTGCGGATCTCGTCCAGCTCGTGCTGCAGCTGGTCCTTGATGGCTGAATACATGGGTTGTGCTCCTCAGCTGGTGGGGTCGGTGGGCCGAATCGGGAGGCGGGTTAGAAGCAGGTCCAGTCGAGGACCACTTTGCCGCCCACGCCGGCGCGGGCGATTTCGAAGCCCTTTTCCCAGTCGGTGGCGGGAAGGGTGTCCGTCACGACGGCGGAGATGTTGGCGCGCAGGACCGGGTTGGAGGACAGCATGGCGCTCATGGCGTACCAGGTCTCGAACATTTCGCGGCCGTAGATGCCCTTCATGGTCAGCATATGCGTGACCACTTTGCCCCAGTCGATGTCGATCGACTGGCTGGGCAGTCCCAGCATCGCGATCCGGCCGCCGTGGTTCATGTTGTCGATCATCTCAGGCAGCGCCGTGGGGTGTCCCGACATTTCCATCCCGATGTCGAATCCCTCGCGCATGCCCAGTTCGCGCTGGGCGTCCTTGACGCGCATCCTGGAGACGTCGATCGCGAGGTCGACGCCGAGGGCCCGGGCCAGTTCCAGCCGCGGGGCCGAGACGTCGGTGATGGCGATCTTGCGGGCGCCGGCGTGGCGGGCGACGGCGATCGCCATCAGCCCGATGGGCCCGGCTCCGGTGATCAGCACGTCCTCGCCGACGAG
>DATITT010000395.1:0-2775 GCA_035467435.1 Arthrobacter sp.
TGGCCACGCTGCGCAGCGCCAGGCCCGCGGCGACGGCGACGCCGACCTCCACGGCGACGATGAGGTCGAAGACGATCGTCGCGGCGGCGGTGGCCGCGAGGACCACGGCGTCGGAGCGGGTCGCCCTGACCACGGCGCGCACGTTGTGGACCTCGACCATCCGGGCGGCGGTCACCATCAGCACGCCGGCGAGGGCGGCCAGCGGGATGCGGCCGACCAGGCCGCCCGCGAAGAGGACCACGAGCACGAGGACGGCGGCATGCACGATCGCCGCCACGCGCGTGCGGGCGCCGGACCGGACGTTCACCGCTGTCCGGGCGATCGCGCCCGTGGCCGGCATGCCGCCGAAGAACCCCGCGGCTACCGAAGCGAGTCCCTGCCCCATGAGCTCCCGGTCCGGACTGTAGGCCCCGGAGGGCCGCCCGTCAGGGCCCACCATGCCGGCGGCCACCCGCGCGGAGAGCAGGGACTCGATGGCGGCCAGCATCGCGATGGACACCGCCGGCATCAGCAGCGCGCCCAGCAGAGCCGGATCCAGGGACGGGACCGACGGTGCGGACAGGGAATGCGGCAAGGCGCCGATCCGGGGAATGTCCAGCTGCAGCAGCTCGGCGGCCACGGTGGCCAGCAGCACCGCGATCAGGCTCGCGGGCAGGGCCTTGTTCAGCTTCGGGAGCAGGAGCATCACGGCGGCCACCCCTGCGACGACGCCGAGCGTCTGAAGGACGGTGGGCAGGGTGGCCTGGGAGGCGCTCTCGAAGGCGCCCAGGAGGGTGTTGTGGCCCGGCACTCCCTCGGTGCCGGTGGCCAGGGGCACCTGCTGGAGGAAGATGATTGCGGCGATGCCGAGGGTGAAGCCCTCCACTACCGGCCAGGGGATGAAGGCCACCGCCCGGCCCAGGCCGCTGATGCCGAGGAGAACCACGAGCAGCCCGGCCATCAGGGACACCAGGGCGATGCTGCCGACCCCGTGGATGGCGACGACCGGGGCCAGCACCACGACCATCGCGCCGGTGGGGCCGGACACCTGGACGTGCGATCCGCCCATGACCGCGGCGACCAGGCCGGCCACGACGGCGGTGATGAGCCCGGCTTCGGCGCCGACGCCGGAACTTACTCCGAAGGCCAGTGCCAGCGGCAGGGCCACGATTCCAACCGTGATTCCCGCCAGCAGATCCGTTTTCCAGGATGAGCGCAGCCCGTCGTAGTCACGGCGGGACGGCAGGAACCGGCTGATCTGGCCGAGCGCGGCATTCATGAAGCGGAACCCTGCGGATGCCCGCCGGGGAGTCCCTGCGCGAGTTTGAGCTGTTCGCTGGAACCGGACAGGGTGTCGAGGAGGAAGATCCGGGCGATGGCCAGCAATTCGGCGATCTTCGGATTCGACAGCCGGTAGGTTACGGCGTTGGCGGACCGGGACGAGGTCACCACCCCATGCCGGCGCAGGGTGGCGAGGTGCTGGGACAGGTGGGAGGCCTCGAGGCCCGTCTCGGCCAGCAGGTAGCTGACGGGCGCCGCGTTATCCGGCGCGGCGGCCAGCAGTTCGAGCACTCGGATCCGCGCCGGATGGGCGAGGGCCTTGAACAGGTTCGCTTTGATCTCGTACAGGGGGGTTTGCGCTGGGGAAATCATCGCTGCCTGGGCTTTCTCGTCCGCGGAGCCGGAAACCGGTCGTGAATTGATGAATTGATGTTTTCATCATACCGCATGATTGCCGTTCTGTCCGGGCCCGTCATCGGCGCGTGCAGCCGGAGGCCTGCCGCTAGGCTGGAACCCATGACTATCAATCCGGATCTGCAGGGGCGCAGCTACCCTGCCCAAGAGGTGTACGACGTCGGCCGCGAGAAAATCCGCGAGTTCGCCCGCGCAGTCAAGGCCACCCATCCTGCCCACTTCGAGGTGGACGCGGCCACGGCCCTGGGGCACAGCGACCTCGTGGCACCACCGACCTTCGCCATCATCGTGGCGCAGCGGGCGGACGCCCAGTTGATCGAGGACCCTGACTCCGGCATCGACTTCTCCCGCGTGGTTCACGCCGACCAGCGGTTCATCCACCACCGGCCCATCGTCGCCGGGGACCGGCTGGTTGCGGAGCTGCACGTCGACGGCGTCCGGGCCATGGGCGGGGGAGCCATGATCACCACACGCTCGGAGATTTTCGCGCTGGCCGCCGGTGCAGCCGACGACGCCGCCGGTGCCGCCGGACGCGAGGCCGTCGCCACCGCCACCTCGTCCATTCTGGTCCGCGGAGAGGGACAGTAGCCATGACACCCACACTTTCGGAACTCACCGTCGGCCAGGACATCGGCAGCCGCAGCATCGACGTCACCCGCACGGACCTGGTCAAGTACGCCGGCGCCTCCGGCGACTTCAACCCCATCCACTGGAACGAAGCCTTCGCCACCAGCGTGGGACTGCCCGGCGTGATCGCGCACGGCATGTTCACCATGGGGTCCGCCGTCCAGCTCGTCACCGACTGGGCCGGCGACCCTGCGGCCGTCGTCGAGTTCCAGACCCGTTTCACGAAACCGGTCCCGGTCTCCGACACCACGGGGACGGAGGAGGCCGGCGCCGTGGTCGAGATCAGCGGCGCCATCGGAGCGATCGACGCCGACAAAGGCACCGCCCGCGTGGACCTTACCGTCACCTGCGCCGGCCAGAAGGTGCTGATGAAGGCTCAGGCCGTCGTCAGGCTGGCCTAGACGCTTGGCGACGCCGTGGTGCTGGGCCGCTTCGGCCGGGTCCCGGCGTCGCGGCATCCTGCACTCCCTGCTG
>DATITT010000396.1:0-7650 GCA_035467435.1 Arthrobacter sp.
GGGCGCATCGTCTAGCCCTCACCGCCCGGCGGTGCCCTCGCCGCCGTCGTCGTCGGTGAAACCGCTTTTGCCGGCCGCCTGCTGGACCACTGCCTCCAGTTCGTCCGAGCTGAGCAGCTCCGGGTGCAGGTGCTTCGTCCGGTAACCGGCCCGGCCGACCATATGCGCGGACACCGGCACGGTGAGCAGCTGGAAGATCCACGCCACCACCAGCACCGGCCAGACCCACCAGGTGCGCATTTGCAGGCCCAGCGCGAAGAGCAGCAGGAACAACCCCAGCACCTGCGGCTTGGTGGCTGCGTGCATCCGGGTCATGAGGTCCGGGAAGCGGAGCAGGCCCGCCGCCGCGGCGAGGGACATCAGGGCGCCGACCACCATAAAGACCGCCGAGACGGCGTCGATCACGGTGTCACCGGAAAATGTCTCAGGATTCACGGGTCTTCTCCCGACGGTCGGCAACGAAGCGGGCCACCGTGACGGAGCCGACGAACCCGATGAGGGACACCGCCACCAGCAGCATGAGGTTGTTGAGGTGCCGGTTCGCAGCCATGTCGATGCACAAGGCGGCGCCCACGATGGCCAGCAGCACGTCCGCGGCGAGAACCCGGTCCAGCAGCGAGGGCCCGCGCGCGATCCGGATGATCGCGCCTCCGGCGGCCAGGAACAGCACCACGGCGGTCACGGTCAGGACCAGCTGCATCATGCCGCCACCTCCTGGTTGAGGGCGGACAGTTCGGCTTTGGTGCCCATGATCCTGATCAGTCCGGCCTCCGTGTTGCGGACAGCCTTGCGCAGCTGTTCGGCGTCGGCGGCGTTGCGGATGTTGATGCCGTGGATGTAGAGCGTGGACGTGGAGCGGTCCACCTCCACGACCAGCGAGCCGGGGATCAACGCCGTGATGTGGCCGGTCGCGGTGACCAGCAGGTCGGAGTGGCTCCGGAGCGGGACGGCGACGACGGCGCTGATCACCTTGGGGCCCTTGGCCACCGCCAGATACAGGACCTGGAAGCTCGCTGCCGCCACTTTGACCAGGAACATCAGGGCGAACGGAACCGCCCGGAGCACGTTGAAGCGCCCGCCCAGTTCCACCGGCGGCAGGTAGAACAGCCGGGCCACCAGGACGGCGATGATAGCGCCGAAGATCAGGTTCCCGGGGCTGAAGTCCCGCCAGAGGGCACCCCAGACAATCACGAGCCAGACCAGCAGCGGGAGTTCCTGCCGCAGCGAGATCCGTTTCCGGCTCATTTGGACACCACCGGCGGCTCAGGCTGGGCGATCGCCGGAACCTGGACTTCCTCGCCGAGGACCGCCTGGATGTACGAGGTCCGGTCCAGCATGTCCACGGCGGACTGGTCCGCCACCTTGTACAGCGGACCGGCGAAAACGGTCAGCCCGACGCCGAGGATGACCAGGCCCAGGGTGGAACCCACCATGGTCCGCGGCAGCAGGGTGACGTTGGTCTTACCGGCCCGGTCCCCCGTGGCCGAATCCTCGGGGGCGGCCAGCAGCACCGGATCCGGGTGCTCGGCGTCCTCGGGCTTGCGCCAGAAGGCGCGGTTCCAGACGCGGGCGATGGCCAGCAGGGTCAGCAGGCTGGTCAGCACCCCGCCGATCACGAGGGCGTAGGCCAGCGGAGTTCCCAGCTGGACACCGGCCTGCAGCAGTCCGAGCTTGCCCAGGAAGCCGGAGAACGGCGGGATGCCGGCCAGGTTCATGGCCGGGACGAAGAACAGCACCGCCAGCAGCGGGGACAGCTTCGCGAGCCCGGCAACGCGGTCCATCGAGGAACTGCCGCCCCGGCGTTCAATCAGGCCGGTCACCAGGAACAGGCTCGTCTGGATGGTGATGTGGTGCGCCACGTAGAAGACGGCGGCACCCAGCCCGGCCACCGTGGACATCGCGAGTCCGAACACCATGTAGCCGATGTGGCTGACCAGGGTGAAGGACAGGAGTCGTTTGATGTCACTCTGGGCCAGGGCGCCCAGGATTCCCACGATCATGGTCAGCAGGGCCGCGACCATCAGCGGGGTATTCAACGTGTCGCCCGGGAACAGCAGTGTTTCGGTGCGGACGATGGCGTAGACGCCCACCTTGGTGAGCAGGCCGGCGAACACCGCCGTGACCGGGGCGGGCGCCGTCGGGTAGGAGTCCGGGAGCCAGAACGACAGCGGGAAGATGGCCGCCTTGATGCCGAACGCCACCAGGAGCATCACGTGCAGCAGGTTCTGCGTGCCCTGGTCCAGGTCCGCGAGCTTAATGGCGAGATCGGCCATGTTGATGGTGCCGGTGGCGCCGTAGATCATGGCGATCGCGATCAGGAAGAGCACCGAGGACACCACGGAGACCACCACGTAGGTGACGCCGGCCCGGATCCGCGGCCCCGTCCCGCCGAGGGTCATCAGCACGTAGCTGGCGGTCAGGAGGATCTCGAACCCCACGTAGAGGTTGAACAGGTCCCCGGAGAGGAAAGCGTTGGACACCCCGGCCACCAGGATCAGGTAGGTGGGGTGGAAGATCGACACCGGCGCGTCCCGGTCGCCGTCGGCCATGCCCTGTCCGGTGGCGTAGATCAGCACGGCGAGGCTCACGGAGGAGGAGACCACCAGCATCAGCGAGGAGAACTGGTCCACCACCATCACGATGCCCCACGGCGGGAGCCACCCGCCAAGGTTGACAGCCGCCGTTCCGCCGTTCCAGACGGAAGCCAGCAGCAAACACTCGAGCAGCAGCGTCAGGGACAGCAGCGCGATGCTCACGGTCCGTTGCGCCCGCGAGTGCCGGATCAGCAGGAAGGTCAGTGCGGCGCCAAGGATGGGAAGGAGGACGGCGAGCGGGGCGAAGCTGGCAATGTTCACTGTCCGCCTCCTTCCTTGGGTGGGGTGGCATTCAGGGATCCGGGCTGTTCTTCCGAGGAGGCTTCCCCGGCGTCCAGCTTGCGGTCGGCGACCTTGACCGTGGCCTCGGCGCCGTCGGGAACGTCAGACACCGACTGGCCGTCCGAGCCGATCATGGTCAGCGGGAACTCGGAGGTTTCCACCGGGATCACGGAGTCGTCCTCAACGTCGAAACTGGGAGTCTTCGCGACGCGGCGGTCCTCGGCGTCGTCCTGGATCTCATCCTCCCGGGCCAGCACCCAGGTCCGGTAGATGATGCCGAGCATAAACGCCGTGACGGCGAAGGAGATCACGATCGAGGTGAGGATCAGGGCCTGCGGCAGCGGATCGTTGTAGTCCCCGGCGGGGGTGTCCTTGCTGTATATGGGGGCCAGGCCGGCGTAGCCGCCGGTGGCGAGGAGCAGCAGGTTGGTGGCGTTCGCGAGGAGCATCAGGCCCAGCAGGACCCGGGTCAGGCTGCGTTCCAGGATCAGGTAGATGCCGCACGCGTAGAGGGCCCCCATGACCGTCAGCAGGGTCAGGTTGACGCTCATGCTTTCCCCTTGACTGTGGTTTCGGCCGGAAGCCCGCCGTTCTCCTGCTCGTCGGCCTGTACCGCCGGATGTTCCTCGAAGTGTTCGTCGATTTCGGCGCCGAGGCTGCGCAGCACGTCCAGCACCAGGCCGACGACGACCGTGTACACGCCGATGTCGAAGATCGTGGAGGTGACGAACTTGACGTCGCCGAAGACCGGCAGCCAGAACTCGATGATGGCGGTTTGGAACACCTGGCCGCCCAGCAGCAGCGGCGCCAGACCCGAGGCCGCCGCGGTGGCCAGACCGATGCCCAGCAGGGTGCCGGCGCTGATGGGGGTGGCTTCGCGCAGCTCGAAGCGGCCGCCGGCGAGGTAGCGGACGGTGAGCGCCAGTCCGGCGGTGAGGCCGCCGGCGAAGCCTCCGCCGGGGGAGTTGTGGCCCGCCAGCAGCAGGTAGATGGAGAAGACGATGATGGAGTGGAAGATCAGCCGCGTGACGACTTCGAAAATGATGGACCGGCGTTCCGGCGCCATGGTCCGGCCGGCGACGAGCCAGGCGTCCCGGCTGGCGGCGGCGAACCGGCGGCTCATGGCCAGCGTGGCATCGTCACGGGTGTTTCCGCGGCCGGCGCCGCGGCTTCGGCGTCCGACGGTCCCCTCGGCCACGGTGGAGGAGGCCCGGATCCCCTCGCCGCGGCCCCGGACGAAGATCAGGCTGGCGACGCCGGTGGCCGCCAGAGCCACCACCGCGATCTCCCCGAAGGTATCCCAGGCGCGGATGTCCACCAGGGTCACGTTCACGATGTTCAGTCCGCCGCCCCCCTCGTGGGCCAGCTTCGGGAACTCGAGCGACACGGGCGCGGCCACCCGGGCGCCCAGGGCGTAGATGGCGACGAACACCATGGTGATGCCGAAGGCGGCGCCGATGATCACACGCACCACCCGGTATTTCCCGCCGGTTCGGTCGCGCAGTTCGGCCGGGAGGCTGCGCATGGCCAGGACGAAGGCCACCAGGATGATGGATTCCACCAGCATCTGGGTCAGCGCGAGGTCCGGGGCGCCCTGCAGCGCGAACATGAGGGCAATGCCGTAGCCGGTGACGGACACCATCAGCACGGCCAGGAAACGCTTGTTGGCGCGTACCGCGGCCAGCGCCCCGATCACAATTCCGGCACCCACCACGATCTGCAGCGGGGAGTTGGGGTCAATGAAGTAGAGGTCTTGCGGCAGGGGCTTGTTGGCCAGCACCAGCGCCGTGAGCGGCAGGACGAACGCCACGGTGAGGATGACGGTCAGGTAGAAGTACAGCGAGCCGCGCTGGGTCCGGCCGGTGATCCAGACCGCGGCGTCGTCGAGCGCACCGATGGTCAGCTGGTAGCTGCGGTCGGCGTCGATCCAGCCGGGGACCAGCCCCTGGAGCCGGGAGACCGTGTTGCGGCCGTAGAACATGGCCAGGCCGAGGGCGAAGGTGATGGCGGTCAGTCCCAGGGCCGGGGTCAGGCCGTGCCACAGCGCAAGGTACCCGGCGGCGTCCGCAGGGTCCTCGCCGTCGGGCACGAACAGCGCCGCGTAGGGCTGGATCCAGCCGTCCACCGGGGCCGGCCACAGTCCGTAGACGATGGTCAGGAGGCTCAGGATGGCGGGAGCGGCCAGGAAAGCCGGCTTGATCGGTTTGAACGGGGTGGTCTCGACGCCGGTCTTGACGGCGAAGGCGCCCCACATGAACCGTGCACTGTAGGCGAAGGTCAGGATGGAGCCGAGGACCAGGCCGATCAGGATCACCAGCCCCCACGGGCCGGCGGCGGGGTCGGTGCTGTAGTGGACAAAGGCTTCGAAGACCGATTCCTTCGCGACGAAGCCCGCCAGCGGCGGGATGCCGGCCATCGATGCGGCGCCGATGGCGGCCACGATGGCGAGGGCCCGGGAGGATTGGTAGACGCCCGAGAGCTTGCGGATGTCACGCGTTCCGGCCTGGTGGTCAATGATCCCCACCACCAGGAAGAGGGTGGCCTTGAACAGGCCGTGGGCGAGGAGCAGGGCAAGGCCGGCCAGCGCCGCATCGGGTTTGCCGAGGCCCACCACCATGGTCAGGAAGCCGAGCTGGCTGACCGTGCCGTAGGCCAGGATGAGCTTGATGTCCGTCTGCCGCAGCGCCCGGTAGCCGCCGACCAGCATCGTGGCGAGGCCGAGGCCGAGCACCACCGGCAACCAGAACGCGGTCTCCGCGAATCCTGGCGCCAGCCGCGCCACGAGGTAAATGCCGGCCTTCACCATGGCCGCGGCGTGCAGGTAGGCGCTCACCGGGGTGGGGGCCGCCATGGCGCCGGGGAGCCAGAAGTGGAACGGAACAAGCGCCGATTTGGTGATCGCACCGACCAGGATGAGCACGACGGCGGCGCCCACGGCTCCCGCGGCGGGTCCGGTGATGAGGGCGGGCGCCAGCTCGAGGATGGTCGAGATCCGGTAGGTCCCGGCGCTGAAGCCGAGGATGACCAGGCCCACCAGCATGGCCAGGCCGCCGGCGGTGGTCACGATGAGGGCCTGGAGGGCGGAGCGCCGCGCCGCGAGCCGGGTCCGGGCGTAGCCGATCAGCAGGTAGGACAGGACGGTGGTCAGTTCCCAGAAGATGAACAACAGGAGCAGGTCATCTGCCGTCACCAGGCCGAACATCACCCCGGCGAAGGCCAGTAACTGGGCACCGAATCCGCCGAGGTAGTCGTCCTTGTCATTGAAGTACCGGGCGCAGTAGACCAGGACCAGCGCCCCCACGCCCAGGACGAGGAGGGACATGACCCAGGCAAGGGCGTCCATCCGGAAGACAAGCTCAATTTTCAGCTCGGGGATCCAGGGCAGGACTTCGGACAGGCCGGCGTTGGCACTGCCGCCAGCGGCGCTGGTCTGGTCTCCGCCGCCAGAGTAGACGGCTCCGTGCTGCAGGAGCAGCCAGACGAAGGAGCCCGCGGGCACCGCCGCGAGGGCGTAGAACGTATTCCGGCCGAACTTCCGGAAGAGAAATGGCGCCACAGCAGCCACCGCAAAGTGCACGGCAAGGACTGTGATCACTGGTATCTCCGCAACGTCAGGAATTCGATTGTCAAAAGTTGGGGCAGGCGGGGCATTCGTTAGGTTCAGTCCGGCCAGTTTACCAAGCGTGGACAAATTCTTTTCGCACGGTGCGCCGGGCACTGGGGGCCCTGCGGATAATATTCACGCTATGAACTCCGCTGCTGCACCAGAGGCCATGCGTCCCGCCTCCGAACTGGAATCCGGAAGCCAGGTCACCCACAAGGGCCGCATCCTCGCATGGGCAGCCTGGGACTGGGGTTCGGCCGCCTTCAACGCGGTCATGACCACCTTCGTCTTCACCGTGTATCTGACCTCCAATGCCTTCGGCGGCGAGGACCAGGCCTCCGCGGTCCTCGGCGGTGCGCTGGCGATCGCCGGTGCCGCCATCGCACTGCTGGCCCCTGTCACCGGGCAGCGCTCGGACACCGGGGGACGCCGCAAACTCTGGCTGGGGGTCAACACTGCCGCGGTGGCGCTCCTGACTGCCCTGTGCTTCTTCGTGTTCCCGCGTCCGGAGTTCCTGTTGCTCGGCGTGACGCTGATTGCGCTGGCGAATGTGTTCTTCGAGTTTGCCGGCGTGAACTACAACGCCATGCTCGCCCAGATCTCCACCCCGAAGAACATTGGCAAGGTCAGCGGCTTTGGCTGGGGCATGGGGTACCTCGGCGGGATCGCGGCGCTGCTGGTTGTGCTCCAGCTTTTCGTCCAGCCCAGCTTCGACTGGTTCGGCGCCTCGACGGAGGACGGGCTGAACATCCGCCTGGTCGCTGTGTTCTCGGCCTTGTGGTTCTTCATCTTCGCCTTGCCCGTGCTGTTCGCTGTGCCGGAGCTTCCCCGGAAGAAGCAGGGCGCCGATCTGGGATTCCTGGCCTCCTACGGCCTGCTGGTGCGGCGGGTCAAAGCGATCTACCGGACCAGCCCGCACACCATCTACTTCCTGCTCGCCAGCGCCGTGTTCCGGGACGGGCTGGCTGCGGTGTTCACGTTCGGTGGCATCATCGCTGCCGGCACCTTCGGCTTCGAACTCAAGGACGTCATTTTCTTCGCGATCTTCGGGAACGTGGTGGCCGCCGTGGGCGCCATGATGGGCGGTTTCCTCGACGACCGGATCGGGCCGAAGGCGGTCATCACCGGATCGCTGGTGGGCCTGCTGATCGCCGGCTCGATGATCCTGGT
>DATITT010000397.1:0-3974 GCA_035467435.1 Arthrobacter sp.
GCTAGCGTGGGCGGCGTCCGGGCCGCCTCCCGCACCCAGCGACCGGATGAATTCGGCCGTGCCGCGGAAGATCTCGGGTGCGTCGTTGTCCATCGTATCCACGTGGTAGCTGTTTTCCAGCCGGATCACCTCCATCGGGGCGTGGGTCAGTCACCGGCGCAGGGCCACCATGCTCGAGTCGGAGACCACATGGTCCACCGCGGAGCGGTACACCCGCACCGGGGCGGTGATCCGGGGGAGCAGCCGCACGGTGTCCTTGAACATCCTGTTCAGTTCGTGCGCCGCGGCGACCGGGGTCCGGGGGTAGGCCCCCTCGTCGATGCCCGCTTTGAGGATGTCGTTGGCGATCGCCGGGGTGCTCTTGAGTACGAATTTCAGGATGCCGGCCAGCGGTGCCCGGGGATCGTCAATGACGAGCCCGGGGTTAACCAGAACGGCACCGGCCACCGGACGGGTGGCCGCAATCCGCAACGCCAGCGCCCCGCCCATCGACAGCCCGGCGACGACGACCTGCTCACATTCCCCGGCAAGTTCCAGATAGGCGGCGTCGAGCGCCGCGTGCCAGTCCTGCCAGCGTGTCCGGGCCAGCTCCTGCCAGCTGGTGCCATGCCCGGGCAGGAGCGGCATCCGCACCGCGTAGCCGGCGTCTGCCAGCGACCTGGCCCAGCCCCTGACACCGTGCGGGCTGCCGGTGAAACCATGCGACACCACGACGCCGGTGGGGGCACCGGTTCCGGTGAACGGGCTGCTGAACGGTGTGTGGTCCAGGGGGATGGTCATGGGGTCTCCGGGGTGCTGGTGGCGGGCTGGTCTGTAATCGGCGGCGGCGGCGCGGCGGGGGCGGCATGGTGCAGGAAGAACGCGACGGACTGCTCGAAGATCAGGGGGGCGTCGACGTCGAGCGTGGCCACATGCCCGCTGGCCGGCAAACTGACCACCTCAAGCTCCCGCGACCCCAGTCCCTTCCGCAGCAGTGCGATCGAGGAGGGCGGGACCACGATATCGGTGCCGGACTTGAACACGAGCGCCGGAGCGGCGACGGCGGGCAGTTCGCGCCGCGCCGCCTTGAACAGCCTGCTGAGCTGGTGGACGGCTTCCAGCGGGGTGAGCGAGTAGTCGCCGTCCGCGGTGGCGGACGCCGTCGGATTCGGTTCCTCGACCGGGACGGTGGTGCGCTGGATGTGCTTCAGCAGGCCGATGTAGCGCACCCTTCGGTCGTAGAAGCTCAGTCCCGGGTTGACGACGGCAACCCCGGTGACGGGGTGGCGCGCCGCGGTGCGCAGGGCGATGGTCCCGCCCATGGAGAGCCCTGCCACGTAGCAGTGCCGGGTGCCGGCGGAGAGCTCCAGATAGGAGTCTTCAAAGGCCCGGTACCAGTCCTGCCAGCCGTGCCGGGCCAGGTCGCGCCAGTCCGTGCCGTGTCCGGGCAGCAGCGGGACGGACACCGCGAAGCCCTGCCGGGCCAGATGTTCCGCCCAGGGAAGGACGCTCAGGGGGCTGCCGGTGAAGCCGTGGCAGATGGCCACGCCGATGCCCGCGTTGGCGCCGTGGCCGGGATATCTGAACGCTGCGGGCGCCAGGGGAGTGCTGCTTCCGGTCATGAGCCCATCGTGTCACTGTTCCGGACAAAACTCACTAGAGTAGGGTGTCATTGAAGTGCCGGCCGGGTCCGATGGAGGACCGGCCTGACGCCTTCCGGAGAGGTTCACCACGTGTTTTATTGGTTCATGAAGACGTTCGTTCTCGGACCGGTCCTGAAGACGCTTTTCAGGCCCTGGGTCAAGGGCCTGGACCACGTCCCCGCCGAGGGCGCAGCCATTCTGGCTTCCAACCATCTCTCCTTTTCCGACTCCATCTTTATGCCGCTGATGGTGCCCCGTCCCGTCGTGTTCCTCGCGAAATCGGAGTACTTCACCGGCAAGGGAATCAAAGGCCGGCTGACGGCCACCTTCTTCCGGCTGACCAACCAGCTGCCGATGGACCGTTCCGGCGGCGCGGCGTCCGCCGCCTCGCTTGATGCCGGCATGGACGTGCTGAAGAACGGCTCGCTGCTGGGCATCTATCCCGAGGGCACCCGCAGCCCGGACTCCCGGCTGTACCGCGGCAAAGTGGGGGTGGCGCGGCTGGCCCTGCAGGCCCGCGTTCCGGTGATCCCGGTCGCCATGATCGGCACGGACAAAGTCCAGCCGATCGGCAAGCGGATGCCCAACATCCGGCGCATCGGGATGATCTTCGGCGAGCCGCTGGATTTCAGCCGGTACTACGGCATGGAGGATGACCGGCTGATCCAACGGTCCGTGACCGATGAGATCATGTACGAACTCATGCGGCTCTCCGGCCAGGAATACGTCGACGAGTACGCCGCCGTCGTCAAGCTCCGGCTCGCCGGGAAAGCCACCGAAGTGCCGGAGAACGGCGCTGCCGGCACCGGACCGGCTAGTCCGGAGAGTGCCTGAGCGGAGCGTGTGACGGGACCTGTGCAGTCAATGACGGTCCGGGTCCGGCGATCGCCACGGAGGCAACTATCCTTAGAGGGTGACTGAGCTATCTGCGCCTTCGGCCTCCCCCCTGAACAGTTCCCTGAACGGCCCGCCCATGGCGGGCTCTGCCCTGAGCAGCACCGCCCAGAGCGGTGCCGCCAACTATCCCGGCCTGGACCACTGGCGGGAGCTGCCGGCCTCCCAACAGCCGAGCTGGTCGGACAAGGCCGTCTTCGACGCCTCCGTCAAGGAACTGTCCGTCCTTCCGCCGCTGGTGTTCGCAGGCGAAGTGGACATCCTGCGCGAACGCCTCGCCGCGGCGGCTCAGGGTAAGGCTTTCCTGCTCCAGGGCGGCGACTGCGCGGAAACGTTCGAGGCCGCCACGGCGGACAAGATCAGCGCCCGCGTCCGCACCATCCTGCAGATGGCGGTGGTCCTCACCTACGGTGCCGCCATGCCGGTGATCAAGATGGGCCGGATGGCCGGGCAGTTCGCCAAGCCGCGCTCCTCCAACGATGAGACCCGTGAAGGCGTCACGCTGCCGGCCTACCGCGGCGACATTGTCAACGGCTACGACTTCACGCCGGAATCCCGCGCGCACGACGCGGGCCGGATGCTGAAGGCCTACCACACCTCCGCCTCCACCCTGAACCTGATCCGTGCGTTCACCCAGGGCGGCTTTGCGGACCTCCGGCTGGTGCACCAGTGGAACAAGGGCTTCACCGAAAACCCCGCCCACGCACGCTATGAGTCGCTGGCGCGGGATATCGACCGTGCCATCAAGTTCATGTCTTCCTGCGGTGCGGACTTCGAGGCCCTCAAGCGCGTGGAGTTCTACGCCAGCCACGAAGCGCTGCTGCTCGACTACGAGCGTGCCCTGACCCGCATCGACTCCCGCACGGGCTTCCCGTACGACACCTCCGCGCACTTCCTCTGGATCGGTGAGCGCACCCGCGAACTGGACCACGCCCACGTCGACTTCCTCTCGCGGGTCCGCAACCCGATCGGTGTGAAGCTGGGGCCGGGCACCAGCGGCGACGACGCGCTGCGCCTGATCGACAAGCTGGACCCGGACCGCGAACCCGGCCGCCTGACCTTCATCACCCGGATGGGTGCCGGCAACATCCGCGAGAAGCTGCCCCCGATCGTGGAGCGGGTCACCGCGTCCGGGGCCCAGGTCCTCTGGGTCACCGACCCGATGCACGGCAACACTGTCACCTCGCCGAACGGCTACATGACCCGCAACTTCGACGACGTCATAGATGAGGTGCGCGGCTTCTTCGAGGTCCACCACGCGCTCGGCACGGTTCCCGGTGGGCTGCACGTCGAAATGACCGGCGACGACGTCGCCGAATGCCTCGGCGGGGCCGATCCGGTGGACCAGGAGTCCTTCCTGGACCGCTACGAATCCGTCTGCGATCCCCGCCTGAACCACATGCAGTCCCTCGAGATGGCCTTCCTGGTGGCCGGGGCCCTGGCCAAGCGCTAAGGCAC
>DATITT010000398.1:0-2985 GCA_035467435.1 Arthrobacter sp.
CATCCGCACGTCCAACCGCGCCGGCGGCATCGAAGGCGGCATGAGCATCGGCGACGTGCTCCGCGTCCGCGCCGCGATGAAGCCCATCGCCACCGTGCCGCGCGCCCTCAAGACCGTCGACGTGAGCACCGGCGAGGCCGCCAAGGCCCACCACCAGCGTTCCGACGTCTGCGCGGTCCCCGCGGCCGGGGTCGTCGCCGAGGCCATGGTGGCGCTTGTGCTGGCCGAGGCGGTCACGGAAAAGTTCGGCGGCGATTCCGTGCAGGAAACCGCCCGCAACATCAAGGGTTATCTGGACAACATTCCGGCGTCCCTGGACTCGATCGGCCAGTAGTGCCGGCCGGAATATTGGCAGTGCCGGCCCGGACGGCCACCCGGCCCATCGTGTTGATCGGGCCGATGGCGGTCGGTAAATCGGCCATCGGACACCAGCTTGCCCAGCAGCTGGGAGTCCCGTTCGTGGACACCGACGTTATGGTGGTGGCCAACCACGGATCCATCGCGGAGATCTTTGCCAGCCGCGGTGAGCATGCCTTCCGTGAGCTTGAAGCCAGGGCTGTCGCCCGGGCCATCGAGGACGCGCGGGGCAGCACTACGGTCATCTCACTGGGCGGCGGCGCCGTGCTGGACTCCGGAACCCAGCAACTGCTGGAGCACTGCACCGTGGTCTACCTTGAGTGCGATGCAGGCACAGTGGCGGAACGCATCAGTAGGAATTCCGGCCGGCCACTGCTGGCCGGAGACGCCATGGAACGATGGAAGACGCTGTTCGCCACCCGGCGGCCGGTCTACGAGCGGCTGGCCGACCTGGTCGTCGACGTGCGGAACGGATCGGTTCCGGACCTCGCACGCCGGCTTGAAGAAGCGCTGCGCGGGTACGCCGCCGCGGGATCCGCGGCCGTACCCACGCCAGCGGCGACAAAGGAAGTTGAAAAGTGATCACCGAATCAACCGTCATCAAAGTCACCGGGCAGACACCCGGGGAGAACTACGACGTCGTTGTGGGCCGCGGCCTGCTGGCCAGCCTGCCCGGGCTGCTGGGGGAGCGGGTCAAACGTGTCCTGGTCATCCACCCGCGGGCGCTGCGCCTCACCGGCGACACCGTCAGGGAAGAACTCGCCTCGGCAGGCTTCACAGCGCTGACCGCGGAGATCCCCGACGCGGAAGAAGGCAAGCACATCGAGGTCGCTTCCTTCTGCTGGCAGGTGCTGGGCCAGAATGACTTCACCCGTTCGGACGCCGTCGTCGCCGTCGGCGGCGGAGCCGTGACCGACCTGGCCGGATTCGTGGCCGCGACCTGGCTGCGCGGCGTCAAGGTCATCCACATGCCCACCAGCCTGCTCGGCATGGTGGACGCCTCCGTCGGGGGCAAGACCGGCATCAACACCGCCGAAGGCAAGAACCTCGTCGGGGCATTCCACCCGCCTGCCGGCGTCCTCGCGGACCTCGACACGCTGGACACACTGCCCAGGAACGAGATGATCTCCGGCATGGCCGAGGTCATCAAATGCGGCTTCATCGCAGACCCGGCCATCCTCGACCTGATCGAACAGGATCCGGCCGCCGTCTCCGATCCCCGTTCCGACGCCGTCCGCGAACTCATCGAACGCGCCATTACGGTGAAGGCCAGGGTCGTCTCCGAAGACCTCAAGGAAACCGGCCAGCGCGAAATCCTCAACTACGGCCACACCCTGGGCCACGCGATCGAGCTGGCCGAGCGCTACTCCTGGCGCCACGGCGCCGCCGTCTCCGTCGGCATGATGTTCGCCGCTGAGCTGGCCCGCAGTGTCGGGCGCCTCAGCGACGCCGACGCCGACAGGCACCGCAGCATCCTGGAAGGCCTGGGGCTGCCCATCACCTACCGGCGCGACCGCTGGCAGGCCCTGCTCGACGGCATGCGGCGGGACAAAAAAGCCCGCGGCGACCTGTTGCGCTTCGTGGTCCTCGACGGCGTGGCCCGCCCCGGCATCCTCGACGTCCCGGACACCTCCCTGCTGTTCGCCGCCTACCAGGAGATCGCCTCCTGATGGCATTTCTCGCCGGCGGCACCAGTGACTGGCCGGATGCAGGGTTTCCCGGGATCAGGATCAATCCGGACACCCTGGTCCCGCAGATCGTCAACGAGGACGCGGTCGCCGCAGCGCTGGCGGCCTCGACCGACCCCGGTGATCGGATTTTCGTGCTCCTCGTCGAGGGGCATCCCGCTGATGCCGCCGAACTGCTCGCCGAGGCCCGGTACAGCGACCCCTCCTCGCTGCGCCTGCGCATTTTCGAAGCGGACGTCCTGCGGGTTTCCAACCGGCTGGACCGGGCGGTGGAACTGTTCCGCCAACTGCTGGCGGAGACCCGCGGCACGCCGGACGAAGCGGTCATCCGGCAGCACCTCGGACGGTCCTACTTTGCCAGCGGCAACATCGCCGCCGCCGTCGAGTCCTTCACCCAGGCCCTGGACCTGAGCGTTGCGGGATCGGCCGATGCGGCCCTGATCTACGCCTCCACCGTGGCGGTCCGGCGCGCCCGGGATGTGCTGGACCAGACTTCCTGAGGCGGTGCAGCCGGGACCTCAGCGGAGGTGCCGCAGCCGCGCGTCCGGCAGCGTACCCGCAAAACCGGTAGAATGGATCTTGGATTTTTGATAAATACGCGCTGGCGGGCCATTCGGCATGCTTGCCTGGCATAACCGGCTGGCAGCTAGAAGCAGTCAGATAGAAACCAGAGGATACAGTGGCAACCACTAACGACATCAAGAACGGAACCGTCCTGAAGCTTGAGGGCCAGCTCTGGAACATCATCGAGTTCCAGCACGTCAAGCCCGGCAAGGGTGGCGCGTTCGTGCGCACCAAAATGCGTAACGTGATGTCCGGCAAGGTCGTCGACAAGACCTTCAACGCCGGACTCAAGATCGAAACCGCCACGGTTGACCGCCGCGACTACCAGTACCTGTACCAGGACGGTGCGGACTTCGTGTTCATGGACACGTCCGAC
>DATITT010000399.1:0-3090 GCA_035467435.1 Arthrobacter sp.
CATCGAGGACGGAGTCCGTGCCGGCGGCGTCGGGTCCCGGATCCGCCAGGAAATGCGGGCCGCCGGGGTGGACACGGCGCTGAACGAGGTCGGCCTTCCGGTGGAGTTCCTCGTCCACGGAACCCGCAGCCAGGTGCTCGAACGGGTCGGTTTGACCGCCCAGCAGATCACGCACGACGTCGTGGCGCAGGTGCTGGGGACCAAGGTGCCGTTCGCGCGTCCCCTCCCGGGCCAGGAACACCCCAGCACGGGCAGCCTTCCGATCCTGTGAGGATCCCCGCCGCGTTGGAACAGCTTTACCAGGCCGTCAAGGCACAACAGCCACCGTTCGACGGCGCAGGCCGCGAATGGTTCAGGAGAGGACGGGCATGAGCGGGATTATCCGTGTTTACAAACGCAACGACGAAGGGGTCCTCGAATTCAGGGAGGCCTGGTTTGACGAGGACTACAGCCAGTTCGTGATGAACCACGGCGTCGTCGGGCACCAGAGCAAAACCGACGAGACCGACGTCGCCGACGCCGCTGCCGCGGAGGGCCTGATGGGCGCCTTCGCCGTCCAGTGCGCCGAAGACGGCTTCGCCGAAATCCCCGAGGATGAGCAGTTCTGGGTGGTGGCCCAGTACGCCCTGAAAACCAAGGACGGCACGGAGCGCGACCGCTACCTCGAGGAAAAGGCCAAGGACGCCCTGATCAGCCACCTGGCCTGGCGCGGGCTCGGAATTGTGGACCGCTCGGAGTTCTCCGATGCCAAGCTCAACATTTTCATCCTCACCCCGGACATCAACAAGGCCGTCAACGCGGTCAAGGTCTGCATCCGCGGCGAGGACCTCGACTTCACCAAACTGAGCATCGGCGCCGCCGCCTTCGGCGAGACGTCGTTCAAGCTCAAGTACTCTCCGAAGCCGGCCAACAGCTTCACCCTGTAGTTCCAGGGCCAGTTCCACCTGCACGATCCACCTTGGTTTTGGGGGACATCGACTGGAAGGCATTCCACATGGCGCCACAATCCGTTGAACCAGGCCGTACCCCGCTGCCGCGGGGGATCGCGGCTCCCGCCCGCCGGGCCCTCGCCCACGCCGGGATCGAGACCCTCGAGCAGGTGGTGGCGCTCGGCCGCCGTGCCCTCGGCCGGATGCACGGCATCTGCCCGCGGACCCTGGCGCAGCTTGAGGATGCCCTGGACGAACGGGGGCTGGAACTGCCCGCAGGGTAGCCCTGGGCCTGCCCCGGAGCGGCTCCGGGCCGTTATAGGCTGAACCCCATGACTGAATACCGCCGCGTAGGAAATTCCGGACTGACCGTCTCCGTCGTAGGGCTTGGCTGCAACAATCTGGGCCGGTCCAATACGGCGACCGAGTCGCAGGAGGGGACCGACGCCGTCGTGCATGCGGCCCTGGACGCCGGCATTACCTTCTTCGACGTTGCCGACAGCTACGGCCGGGAGCCGGGCCTGAGCGAAACGATGCTGGGCAAGGCCCTGCAGGGCCGCCGCGACGACGCCGTCGTCGCCACGAAGTTCGGCCTGGACATGCGCGGGACCAACGGCAACGACTTTGGCGCCCGCGGCTCCCGCCGCTACATCATCAAGGCCGTGGAGGCCTCGCTGCGCCGGCTCGGGACGGAGTGGATCGACCTCTACCAGTTCCACACCCCCGACCCGCTGACCCCGATCGAGGAGACCCTCGCCGCCCTCGACGCGCTCGTCACCAGCGGCAAGGTCCGCTACATCGGCCACTCCAACCGCGCCGGCTGGCAGATCGCCGAGGCGGAGTTCGTGGCCCGCGCCCGCGGGGGAGCGCGCTTCATCTCCAGCCAGAACCACTACAACCTGCTGGACCGCCGCGCCGAGCTCGAAGTCACGCCCGCCGCCGAGGCCTACGGACTGGGCGTGCTGCCGTATTTCCCGCTGGCCAACGGCCTGCTCACCGGCAAGTACACCAGGGACACCGCCCCCGAGGGCTCGCGCCTCAGCCACACCCGCACCAACCTGGTCCACGACGCCGACTGGGACCAGCTGGGTGCCTTCAGCGCCTTCGCCGCCGAGCGCGGCCTGGACGAGATCCAGGTGGCTTTCTCCTGGCTCGCGGCCCAACCCTCGGTCAGCAGCGTCATTGCCGGTGCCACCCGGCCCGAACAGGTCCGGCAGAACGCCGCCGCCGTGGCCTGGATTCCCAGCGCCGCGGAACGTGCCGAACTCGACGACATCTTCCCGCGGACGCCGAAGGTCGCGCTGTTCTAGATGCACACGCAGTCACCGGGGGCCGCAGCCGGGTCCCGGGCCGGGGTGCCCGCACCGTCGCAGGCCATCCTGATGGACGTCGATACCGGCATTGACGACGCCCTGGCCCTCGTGTACCTGCTGTCCCGGCCGGAGGTCCATCTCCAGGCCATCACCTGCACGGCAGGCAACGTCGGCGCCCGCCAGGTCGCGCTCAACAATCTGGCCTTGCTGCAGCTGTGCGGGCGTCGCGGCGTCGAGGTGGCCGTCGGCGCCGAGGTGCCGCTGGAAATCCCGCTGGTCACCACCGAGGAGACCCACGGTCCGCAGGGGATCGGCTACGCGGAGCTGCCGGCGCCCGCCCAACAGATCTCGCCGCGGCACGCGGTCGACGTCTGGGTGGAGGAAGCCCGGGCACACCCGGGGGAGATCACCGGGCTGATCACCGGCCCGCTGACCAATTTCGCCCTGGCCCTGCGCCGCGAGCCGGAACTGCCGCTGCTGCTCAAGGGCCTCGTGATCATGGGCGGGAGTTTCTACTACCAGGGCAACACGACGCCGACGGCGGAATGGAACGTCTCGGTGGACCCGCACGCGGCCCGGGAAGTCTTCGCCGCGTACCGGGGCCTGCCGGAGGACAAGCTGCCGGTGGTGTGCGCGCTGGAGACGACGGAGCGGATCGAGATGCTGCCGGACCACCTCCGGCGCCTCGGCGAGGCCGCCGGGGCCGGTCCCGAACCGGTCCTCCCGGGGCAGCCCGAGGGGATGCGGAGTACCTCAGCCAGCCCGCTCGTGGCCTGCCTGTCCGACGCGATCCGGTTCTACATGGAGTTCCACCGGCTCTACGACCAGGGCTACGTGGCGCACATGCA
>DATITT010000400.1:0-2054 GCA_035467435.1 Arthrobacter sp.
GAACTGCCGCTCGACGCCGGAACCCGGCTCGGCTTCAGGGTTGCCGCCGCGGGGAAGCGCTGCCTCGGGCACCACAAAGTCCACGGGCCCGCTGACCGCGACCATGTCCTGTGCCCGGACAGTGCTCCGGTCGTGAAGGGCAGCCAGTGTGAGCGGTGCTTCGTCGTGGACGATTCACGGCTCATCCACGATTTCCACCGCGGCGGACGCGTGCCGCCCGGACTGCGCGCGTACCTGATGCAGCCGCATTGGCTGTACATCGCCACCTTCGCCAACGGCGCCAGCAAGGTGGGCACCGCCGCGGACCTGCGGAAATGGAAGAGACTCGCGGAGCAGGGCGCCGTCGCCGCCCGGTACGTCGCCCGCGCCGACGACGGCCGGGTGGTCAGGAACCTCGAGGACCTGGTGACCCGCGACGCCGGCGTCCCCCAGCAGATCCGCTCCGCCGCCAAGGCCGCCGCCCTGACCGGGCCGGCGCCCGCCGACGAACTGGATGCCCTGAACGGAAAGCTGGCCGCAGAGGTCCGCGGGCTGCTGGCCGGCGCCGGGGGCGGCGGCTTCGCCGTCGTGGATGAGCACTGGACGCGGCCGGGGTTCTCGGATGCGGTCTGCGCGCCGGCTGCCCGGCACGCCTACCCGCATGGGCTCAGCGCCGGTAGCCACGGGTTCCGGATCGACTCGCTGAGCGGCAGTGTCGCACTGGCCCGGCTCGACGGCGCCGATCTTGAATTCGTCGTGAACCTTGGCCAGCTGAAGGCGCGGACCATGGAGCTCGGCGACCACGGCACCGGCGTCCCGGCCGTCCAGGAGCCACTGTTCTGACGCTGCAATTGCCCCGCGACACGCAAAATACCGGGCGCGCCCGTAGTCCCGCGTCGCCAGGCATTCTGAGTGTCGCCAGGAATCTTGCGGCTCGCGGCGTTGCCGGCGGTCCCCAGTAGACTGGCACGGTGCTGAAAGAATTCTGGGACTCCGCGCCAACCACCTACAAGGTGCTCGTTTTCAGTGCCATGGGCCTGCTCGGCGTCGGTATCGTCCTGAACCTGGTCGGCAACAACTCCGGCAACCAGGACCTGGCTGTCGCCTCCCTGGCCGTGATCGGCCTCGGCCTGGTCCTGCACATCGCCGGGATTGTGGTCCGCGGCCAGGCGATCCGCAAGAACCTCAAGCGTTAGCGGCAGTGTTCCGCCGCACGTGGCTGCGGGCGTGCGCCACGGCCTCGGGCAGGGACGAGAACAGGTGCTTGTGGTGCCGCAGCGAGCGGATCACCCCGACGTTGGTCACGAGCTCAAGGTGCTGCGGCTGGACGCCCTTCAACAGGACCGTCACGCCGCGCAGCTCCAGCGCCGCGATGACCTCCACCAGAGTGTGGGCGCCGGTGGCGTCGAGCATCCGCACCTGTGAGAGCCGGATGATGGCCACCTGGATGTCCTTGACCTGGCTGATTTCCTGCAGGACCCGCTCGGCGGCGCCGAAGAACATGGCCCCGTCCAGCCGGAAGATCGCGATGTGCTCGTCGCCCTCCTCGCGCGGTCCGGGAATCTCCTCGCGCTTCACGCCGCTGAGCGAGGCGAACTTCCGCAGCGTGAAGATGGCCGCGGCGACCAGCCCGATCTCGATGGCCACAATCAGGTCGAAGGCCACGGTGATCAGGGCCGTCAGGACGAACACGAACGCGTCGGCGCGGGTGGAACGCATAATGGCGGTGACCGTGCGCTTGGACACCATGCGCGTGGCCGTGACCATCAGGATCCCGGCCAGGACGGCCAGCGGGATCCTCCCGACCAGGCCGGCCGCCAGATAGATGATGGCCAGCAGGACAAGGGCGTGCACTATCGCGGCGAGCCTGGTCTTGGCACCGGAGCGGACGTTGACCGCGGTCCGGGCGATCGCGCCCGTGGCCGGCATCCCGCCGAATAACACCGCGGCTACCGAGGCGAGTCCCTGGCCCATAAGCTCCCGGTCCGGACTGTAAGCCCCGGAGGGTCTCCCGTCAGGCCCAACCATGCCGGCGGCGACCCGCGCGGAGAGCAGGGATTCGATGGCGGCCAGCA
>DATITT010000401.1:0-7847 GCA_035467435.1 Arthrobacter sp.
GCGGTGTCATATTTCGTGCGCGACTTCCAGTAGCGTCCCGCCGGGATGACCAGCAGGGCGCTGAGCCCCAGCAGGGTGCCGGCGACGACGGCGAGGGCCGGAAACACCGTGACGTCCACCGACACGTCGCTGCCGGTGATCCCGGTGGCGGCGGCAATGGAGCCCTGGGCGGCGGACAGCGGATCAGCGATGACGATCGCGGCGGCGCTGACGATGCCGGCGGCGGCGAGCAGGATGAGCGCCGTGATGATCCAGCGGCCAATCCGGCCGGCGATCGATGCGGCGAGTCCGCCGGCGAGGGCCACCAGCGCCAGGGCCGTCACCGTGGTCGCGGCCTTGCTGCCCTGCACCTGCAGGCCGTCCTGGCTGTCAACGGCCTGGCCGAGCTGGGCCGGGTCGAGGTGGACGGTGAGCCAGGTCTGCGTCGTGGTGCCGAAGACGGCCAGCGACAGGGCAGCGATGACCAGCACCAGGGTGGACTTCCGGGCCCAGCGGGGAGTGACGGGGCTGGTGCTCCTGACCGTGGTGCCGCTCATGCCTGCTTCCCGCCGTCGGGAATGGAGTCCGCTGTGATGTTGCGCAGCGACCGGGCCGTGTGGACGGCACGCATCGGGGCGGCGGCTTTGTTGACGGTTTCGAGGGCTTCGGTGGCATTCACGGAGTCGGCCACAATCCCGCCGCCGGCCTGCACGTAGGCGCGGCCTTCCCGCAGCAGGGCCGAGCGGATGGCGATGGCCATGTCCATGTCACCGGCGAAGTCGAGGTAGCCCACCACTCCCCCGTAGATCCCGCGGCGGTGCGGTTCCAGCTCGTCGAGCAGGCGCAGCGCGCGGGGTTTGGGGGCGCCGGAGAGTGTTCCGGCCGGGAAGGTCGCCTTCAGCACGTCGTAGGCCTTGGCGGTGGGCGCGAGGTTGCCGACCACGGTGGAGACCAGGTGCATGATGTGGCTGAAGCGCTCGACTTCCATGAACTGGGTGACGTCGACGGAGCCTGCCACGCAGACCTTGGACAGGTCGTTGCGGGAGAGATCCACCAGCATCAGGTGCTCGGCGCGTTCCTTCTCGTCCGCGAGGAGCTCCTCGGCCAGCGCCTTGTCCGCCTCCACGGTTTTGCCGCGCGGCCGGGAACCCGCGATGGGGTGGGTGATGACTTCCTGGCCGGTCACGGTCACGAGAGCCTCCGGGGAGGAACCGACGATCGAGTACTGCCGGCCGTCGGCGTCCTCGAGGCTGAAGATGTACATGTACGGGCTGGGGTTGGTGTTCCGGAGCACCCGGTAGACATCCAGCGGGTCCGCGCCGCACTCCATTTCGAAGCGGCGCGAGATGACCACCTGGAAGACTTCGCCGTCAACGATCGCTTCCTTGCTGCGGTCCAGGGCGGCGAGGTAGTCCGCCTCATCCCAGCGTTCCTGCACGCTGGAGGCGAAGTCCAGGGCGGCGGGGTCGAGGACGGAGACCGACTGCCGGACGGGGGTGCTGACCTGCGTCAGCAGGGCCTTGACCCGGGCGACGGCGTCATGCCAGGCCTCGTCGACCCGTTCGGTGCTGTTGTCGAAGTTGATCGCGTTGGCGATCAGCAGCACGGTGCCGTCCATGTTGTCGTGGACCGCCATGTCGGTGACGAGGTTCAGCGCCATTTCCGGCAGTTCCAGGTCGTCCTCGGGCGGGCTGGTGAGCTTCTCCCAGTGCCGGACGGTTTCCCAGCCGAGGAAGCCGACCAGACCGGAGGTGAACGGCGGCAGGCCTTCGAAACGGTCGGTGCGGAGGGCCTCGACGGTGTCGCGGATGGCGTCCACCGGGCTGCCGCCCAGCGGAACGCCGACGGGCGGTTCGCCGAGCCAGTGCGCCTGGCCGTCCTTGGTGGTCAGGGTGGCCCGTGAGCGGGCCCCGATGAAGGAGTAGCGGGACCAGGAGCCGCCGACGGCCGCGGATTCCATCAGGAACGTGCCGGGCTGGCCCTGGGCGAGTTTGCGGTACAAACCGATCGGGGTTTCGGCGTCAGCCAGCACCTTCAGCCGGACGGGGATGACACGGCTGTGGCCTGCGAGTTCACGGAACTCCTCCAGGCCCGGGCTGATGATTCCAAGGTCCTGCATGGCTGTGGTTTCCGCCTGTTCTTTCAGTGGTCCTGAAGGTTGAGTGTGTGGGTCCCCCGGAGCGGGTGTCCTGTGCGGCTCTCCTGCGCGGCTCTCCTGTGCGGCTGTGCGCCGCGGTCAGCCGCGGGGTCAGCCGGCGCTTACCGGGTCAGTCTGCGTGGCCGGTGACGACGTCGAGTCCGCGGCCGTCGAAGCAGGTCCGGGTCCCGGTGTGGCAGGCCGCGCCGACCTGGTCCACGCGGACCAGCAACGCGTCTCCGTCGCAGTCCATCGCGAGGGATTTGACCCACTGCACGTGGCCGGAGGTGTCCCCCTTGCGCCAGTACTCCTGGCGGGAGCGGGAATAGAACGTCACCCGTCCGCTGGTCATGGTGCGGTGCAGGGCCTCGTCGTCCATCCAGCCCAGCATGAGCACCTCGTTCGTGTCGTATTGCTGCACGATCGCTGCGACCAGGCCGGCGCTGTCGCGCTTCAGGGCGTCAGCGAGGCCCGCCGGGAGCGGGCTTGCGGGCGCGGACGGGCCGGGATCGGCGGTGCTAACGGTCTCGCCATTGACAGTGGTTCCATCAACGGGGCTTCCATTAATTTGGGCGGGGGCGGGCTGCTCAGACATCAGCTCAAGTCTAGTGCCTTGGCGCGGAGCTCCGCCCGGTTGCCCGGCGGCCCGCTTAACATCCGCGTCACCACGGCCCGGATCACTTTTATGGGGCCAAAACGACGGCGGTTCAGGTGCACACGCGCCGTCGTCTCGTGCTAGTTTCACAAGTGATGCATTTCGTCGATCCCTCCCGAGAAGTTCTGGCCGAAACCTTACTGGCGGCCGGTCCTGACTCCCCCACGCTCTGTAAGGGCTGGCGTACCAGGGACCTTGCTGCCCACCTGTACCTGCGCGAGCGGAAAGCCGCCGTCGGACTCGGCCTGCTGTTCAAGCGTCTGGCCAAGGCGTCGGACGAGGCCACGGCCGCGCTGGCGGCGAAGCTCACGACGCCGGAGGAGTACAACAAGCTGGTGAAGTCCTTCCGCGCCGGACCCTCCGCTTTTTCGCCGATGAAGATCAAGGCGCTGGACGAGAGCGCCAACCTGATCGAATACTTCGTCCACACCGAGGATGTCCGCCGTGCCGTGGACCGCTGGGCGCCCCGCGCCCTCGATGAGGAGTATTCGGACGCCCTCTGGGACGAACTCGTGAAGCGCGCGGCCATCCTCTACCGCGGAGTGGACCTCGGAATTGTGCTGGTGCGCCCCTCCGGCCCCCGGCACGTCGCCAAGCGCGCTCCGGTGTCCGTGGCGATCGTCGGTGAACCGGGCGAACTCCTGATGCACGCGCACGGGCGCACCCGCCACGCGCTCGTGACCTTCGAAGGCCAGCCGGACGCCGTCGCGCTCCTGCAGTCCGCCGAAGTCGGGCGCTAAAACCCCGCACCCACAACACAGCAACGCGGGGTCACCTGGCGCCCATAATCCCCTCCGGGATGGGCGCGTAGTGACCCCGCGTTGCTTTAAGCGGGCGGGTGGTGGGCCCAGGCGGGTGGGGACTAGCGGACTTCGAAGCCGGCGTTCCGGATCGCGGCCTTGACCTGGGCGATCATGTCCAGCGGGCCGAAGTGGAAGACGGACGCGGCGAGCACCGCGTCGGCGCCGGCCGCCACCGCCGGCGGAAAGTGCTCCGGTTTGCCGGCACCGCCGGAAGCGATGAGCGGAACCTTGACCCCGGCCCGCGCGAGGCGGATCAGTTCCAGGTCGAAGCCGTCCTTGGTGCCGTCGGCGTCGATCGAGTTCAGCAGGATTTCCCCCACACCGCGGTCGGCCGCTTCACGGGCCCAGGCGATGGCGTCGATGCCGGTGCCCTGGCGGCCGCCGTGCGTGGTGACCTCGAAGCCGGAGGCGGTGGGCTGAGACCCCGGGCGGGTGCGCCGCGCATCGAGGGACAGCACCAGGACCTGGGACCCGAAGTGCCGGGTGATCTCGTCGATAACGTCGGGACGGGCGACGGCGGCGGTGTTGATCGCCGCTTTGTCCGCGCCGTAGCGCAGGAGCTTGTCCACTTCGGACACGCCGCGGACTCCGCCGCCGACGGTCAGCGGGATGAAGACTTCCTCGGCGGTGCGCCGGACGACGTCGAAGGTGGTCTCCCGGTTGCCCGAGGACGCCGTGACGTCGAGGAAGGTCAGCTCATCGGCGCCGCCGTTGTCGTAGCGGTGCGCCAGTTCCACCGGGTCCCCGGCATCGCGCAGGCCTTCGAAGTTGATGCCCTTGACGACGCGGCCGGCGTCAACGTCCAGGCACGGGATAACGCGGACGGCTACAGCCATGACTTCTCCTGGTATTCGCTTACGGAAGGTTTGCCCGCGCCGGGTCAGATGCGGCAGGCGTGGATCGTGCTGACCAGGATGGCGCGGGCGCCCAGGTCGTAGAGTTCGTCCATGATCCGGTTGGTCTGCTTCTTCGGCACCATCGAGCGGACCGCAACCCAGTCCGAATCGCGCAGCGGCGAGACCGTGGGCGATTCCAGGCCGGGCGTGAGGGTCGCGGCTTCTTCCACGAGCTCCTTGCGGATGTCGTAGTCCATCATGACGTACTGCCGCGCCACGAGGACGCCCTGCAGCCGGCGGATCAGCACGTCGGCGGCCGGGTTCCGCTCGCCCTTGCGGCCGATCAGGACGGCTTCGGAGTGCAGGATGGGCAGGCCGAAGATCTCCATGCCGGCGGCTCTGAGGGTGTTGCCGGTCTCGACGACGTCGGCGATCGCGTCCGCGACGCCGAGGCGCACGGAGGATTCGACGGCGCCGTCAAGCCGGACGACCTTGGCTTTGATGCCGCGCTCGGCGAGGTAGCCGCGGAGCAGTCCGTCGTAGCTGGTGGCGAGGCGCTTGCCGTCGAGCTGTTCGACCGTGGCGAAGTCGCCGACCGGGCCGGCGAAGCGGAAGGTGGAGGCGGCGAAGCCCAGCGGGAGCAGTTCTTCGGCTTCAACCTCAGCGTCGAGGAGCAGGTCGCGGCCGGTAATGCCGACATCGAGCGTGCCCTGGCCGACGTAGACGGCGATGTCGCGGGGGCGGAGGAAGAAGAATTCAATGTCGTTGTCCGGGTCCACCATGACCAGCTCGCGGGTGTCGCGGCGCTGGCGGTAGCCGGCCTCGGCAAGCATGGCGGAGGCGGCTTCGGACAGGGATCCCTTGTTCGGGACGGCAACTCTCAGCATTGGGGAGGTCTTTCTTGGTCGGGACGGATTCCGTCTAAGAACAGTCCGTCCAGGGTCAGTCATTGCAGGCACAGCGGGCCACGCTGGGCGCCGGAACCGCAGGCGGGGCCTGGCGGTTTCCGGAGCGGACGTGGCTAGAGATGCTTGTAGACGTCTTCCAGGCTGAGTCCTTTGGCGAGCATCAGAACCTGCAGGTGATAGAGCAGCTGCGAGATTTCCTCGGCGGTGGCTTCATCGGATTCGTACTCGGCAGCCATCCAGACCTCGGCTGCTTCCTCCACGACTTTCTTGCCGATGCCGTGGACTCCGGAATCCAGTTCGGCGACGGTGCGGGAGCCCTCCGGACGGACGGCTGCCTTCTCACTCAGTTCTGCGAACAGCGATTCGAAATTCTTCACGCCCTCCAGACTACTTGCTCGCGGGCGGAGGGCGCCTGCCGGGCCCTTGCATGACGGCGGGGATGTGAGCGATTACACAGTTGGCGGGTCCGGCCGCACCCGTGCGGGGCACGGCCGGATCATTGCCTGCGGGATCAGCTGAACTGCTTGAGCGTCACCGCGGTGGCCAGGGCGGCGGTGACGGCCTCGTGGCCCTTGTCCTCGGTGGAGCCCGGCAGCCCGGCCCGGTCGATGCCCTGCTGTTCCGTGTCGCAGGTCAGCACGCCGAAGCCGACCGGGACGCCGGTGCGCACCGAGACCTCGGTCAGGCCGAGCGTGGCCGCCTCGCAGACGTACTCGAAGTGCGGGGTTCCGCCGCGGATGACGACGCCGAGCGCCACGACGGCGTCGAAGTGCGGTGCCAGCCGGGCAGCGGCGACGGGGAGCTCGAAGGTGCCGGGGACGCGGAGTACGGTCGGTTCGCTGATGCCGGCGTCCTTGGCCGCGCGCAGGGCGCCGTCAAGCAGCCCGTCCATGATCTGGGTGTGCCAGCTCGCGGCCACAATGGCCAGCTTCAGCTGGGCGGTTTCCTCCGGTTTGAAGGTGCTGAGGTCAATCTGTGGTGCGCCGTGTCCGCTCATCTGGGAATCCTTGTTCTGCTCAGTCGTGGTGTGCGTGTCGAAACGTCCGGGCGGCCGCACGTGGGCCGGCCGAAAAGTCAGTCCTGGTCGTGCTCGAAGCCCCGCAGACCGGCAACCGGCGCGGCCGGCTCCATGTCCAGGACCAGCCGGTGGTCCATCCGGTCCTTCTTGGTCTGCAGGTACCGGATGTTCTGATCGCGGGAGGGAACCTCGGTGGGCACCATCTCCACGACACGGACGCCGGCCTGGGCCAGCCGGTCCTGCTTGTCCGGGTTGTTGCTCAGCAGGCGGACCTCGTGCAGGCCCATGTCCGCGAGGATCTGGGCCGCGGCCTTGTAGCAGCGGGCATCCACGGGCAGGCCCAGCTGCTCGTTGGCCTCCACGGTGTCGAAGCCGGCTTCCTGCAGGGCGTAGGCCTTCATTTTGTTCGCCAGGCCGATCCCCCGGCCCTCCTGGCCGCGCAGGTACAGCAGGGTCCCGCCGAACTCGTTGATCATCTCGAGGGCATAGGCGAGCTGTTCCCCGCAGTCGCAGCGGTACGAGCCGAACACGTCTCCGGTGAGGCACTCCGAATGCAGCCGGACCAGCGGGGCGGTCCCGTCGACCGGCGGCAGCGGGGAGCTGACGGCCAGGTGCTCGGCGCCGGTGGCGAGGTCGGTCCAGGCCTGCGCCACGAAGTCGCCGAAGGCGGTGGGCAGCTGGACGACCGGACCGGCGCTGACCGGGTGCGGCTGGAGTCCGGCTTCGCGCTGTTCTTGTGTTTCCGACGTCGTCATCGTTTCTCCTCCATCAAACCGGGTCCGGCGTGTGGCCGGCAGGATGGCCGGCCTCAAGGTAAGTCACCAGGTCCGCAATCGAGACCAGCGGGCAGCCGTGCTCGAGGGCGAAGCCCCGAAGTCCGTCCAGCCTCATCATTTCTCCGTTGTCGTACACCACTTCGGCGATTACACCCACGGGGTCGAGTCCGGCCAGCTGGCACAGTTCCACGGCCGCTTCGGTGTGGCCGGGACGCTCCCGCACTCCCCCCTTAACGGCCCGGAGCGGAAAACATGCCCGGGGCGGGTCAGCGCCGCCGGCTCACTTCCGGGATCGGCCAGGATCCGGGCGGTCAGGGCCCGGTCCGTGGCAGAGATTCCGGTGCTGACGCCCAGCGCGGCGTCGCAGGACACCGTGTAGGCGGTGCCCTTGGCATCTTCGTTGATTTCGACCATCGGCGGCAGAGCAAGGGCGTCGGCCCGGCCGGCGTCGAGCGGTACGCAGATCACGCCGGAGCTGTACCGGATGGTCCAGCCCATCAGGGCCGGAGTGGCGTGCTGGGCGGCAAAGATGATGTCGCCTTCGTTTTCGCGGTCCTCGTTGTCGACTACGAGGACGGGGCGTCCGGCGGCCATCGCGCGGATGGCGTCCTCGATCAGGTCCAGGCCTGCCGGCGGGATGACCGCGGCGGCAAGCTCCGCGGGCAGGGCAGAGTCGGCGGGCTCAGTGAGGAGGGGCTGCGGGGCAGGGATGTCCTTGACGTTGTTCACGCTGTC
>DATITT010000402.1:0-1963 GCA_035467435.1 Arthrobacter sp.
GAGCAGGCACGCCAACGGCGGCAGGAAACCCTCGACGCCTGCCACGCACGCAACCCCCACCGCTACCGCAGCAGGCCCACCGCACCCGGCGCCCCGGGCCACGCCGGCATCAACTACAAAGAAACCAACCAGCTGTCACAAACAGCTTGATATATACCGAACTTACGGCGACCTCGCGCGTTTCCGGCGAACTCGCCATCCAGGACCCTTGCCACCCGGCCGGCGGACCACGATCATCGTTCTGGGAGGCGCCGTGGAAGTCATCAACAGCAAGCTGTTCAACTGGGCCTCGATCCTGGATGACAAGACCCGCGAGCAGGCCCTGGCCACCGCGCAGCTGTCCATCATCTATCCGCACCTGGCGCTGATGCCGGACGCCCACCTGGGCCTGGGCGCCACCGTGGGATCCGTCATCCCGACACTCGGCGCCGTCATCCCGGCGGCCGTGGGCGTTGACATCGGCTGCGGCATGATCGCCGTCCGCACGCAGTATGCCGTGAAGGATCTGCCCAGGGACCGCAAACCGCTGCGGGAGGGTATTGAGCACGCCGTTCCGCTGTCCGCCGGCCACTTCAACCATCGGATCAGCGCCACCGCCGCACCCCGGATTGACCAACTGCGGCGCCTGGCAGCGAAGGCACGGTTCGACCCGGCCCAGTACGCCGCGAACTGGACACTGCAGCTGGGGTCGCTGGGCTCGGGCAACCACTTCATCGAGGTCTGCGCGGATGAGACGGACACCGTGTGGCTGTTCCTGCATTCCGGCTCCCGCGGCGTCGGCAACAAACTCGCCCAGCGGCACATCGGCGAGGCCCGGAGCATCATCCGCAGCCGGCAGATCGCACTGCCGCACCCGGACCTGGCCTACCTCGAGGAAGGCACCCCCGAATTCGACCGCTACATCAGGGAGCTCCGCTGGGCCCAGCACTTCGCCCTGCTGAACCGCGAGGAGATGATGGACCGGGTGGTCCGGCAGTTTGAATCCTGGACCGGCGGCTCCGTCCGGGAGGCCGAACGGATCAACTGCCACCACAACTTCACGGCGAAGGAACACCACTACGGCAAGTCCGTCTGGGTCTCGCGCAAGGGAGCCATCCGGGCCGAGGCGGGGGACCCCGGGCTGATTCCCGGCTCGATGGGCACCGCGTCCTACGTTGTGGTGGGCCTGGGAAACCGCGAGTCCCTGAACTCCTCGCCGCACGGCGCCGGGCGGGAATACTCCAGGCACGCCGCCCAGAAGATCTTCACCCTGGCCGAGCTGAAGACCGCCATGGAAGGCATCGAATTCCGTCCCAGCAAGGCCTTCATCGACGAGATTCCGGCGGCGTATAAACCCATCGACACGGTGATGCGCGACTCCGCGGACCTTGTCAAGATACGGCACAAGCTCCGGCAGCTCGTCAACGTTAAGGGCGACTAATCCCCAACACATGCGCTGCAGGGCCAAGATGGCGGCCCGCATATGACGCTGCATGAACCCGCGTGACCCCGGGTTTCCGGGCCGTTGAACCGTCTTCCCCGCAATCCCTATGGTGAAGCTATGACACCCACGGAACGGCTCTCTACTGGCCCCGCCAGCCGGGCACCCCGGGGGCGATGTCGCCGGCGCTGACCACACGCCCGGCCTCCCCGCACCCCCAGGAACAGGACCTTCCCGCATGTCATTTCCATCGGATCACCCGACCCCCGGCCGGACCCCCGGAACCATCCGGATCGTCGCCGGTGAATCGGCCAAGCCCAGGCGCAAGCGCATCCTGGAGATCGGCCTGGCTGCCGGCCTCGTGCTGCTGATTGGCGCCGGTGCCGCCGTCGCGTCCACGGTATCCCGCACCAATGAAGCCGCGCCCGCTGCCGTGCCCGCGGCCGCTCCCGCCGCCGAACTCAGACTCGGCTACTTCGGCAACATCACCCACGCCCCGGCCCTCGTCGGGGTCAGCCAGGGCCTGATCGCGAAGAGCCTCGG
>DATITT010000403.1:0-2131 GCA_035467435.1 Arthrobacter sp.
CGCCTACCCGGCCCCGGACGGTTCGGGTGATGTGTACTTCGACGTGCGCTCCTGGGCCAAGTACGGCTCGCTGACCCGGCAGAAGGTCGATGACATGCAGGGGGCCCCGGACGTGGAGGCCCAGTTCAGCAGCAGGAAGAAGGATCCCCGCGACTTCGCGCTCTGGAAGGGCCACAAGGAGGGGGAGCCGACGACGGCGAGCTGGGCCTCGCCGTGGGGCGCCGGCCGTCCGGGCTGGCACCTCGAAGGCTCCGCGATGGTCACCAAGTACCTCGGCGCCGAGTTCGACATCCACGGCGGCGGCCTGGATCTCCGCTTCCCGCACCACGAAAACGAGATGGCACAGTCCCAGGCTGCCGGCCACGGTTTCGCCAACTTCTGGATGCACAACGGCATGGTGACCTACGCCGGCGAGAAGATGTCCAAGTCCCTCGGCAACACCGTCAGCCCCGCCGAGATGCTGGAGCTGGCCCCGCCGCGTGTGGTCCGCTACTACCTCGGCCAGGCACAGTACCGCTCGGTGCTCGACTACCAGCCGGGCTCGCTGCAGGAGGCCGCCGCCGCGGTGGAACGGATTGACGGTTTCGTCAGCCGCGCTGCCCGGGTCCTCGCCTCGGCGGATGGGGACTTCGTCATCGGCAGCCACGGGGCCGTTCCCGAGGCTTTCGCGGCCGCCATGGACGATGACCTCAACGTCCCGCAGGCCCTGGCCGTGCTCCACGAAACCGTCCGCGCCGGCAATACCGCCCTCACCGCCGGGGAGCTCGGCGCCGCCCGGCAGGCACTGCTCAGCGTCACCGACATGTTGCGTGTCCTTGGTCTCAACGACACCGCGGGACCCGCAGTCGACGAACAGAGCACCGTTGCTCTTGGCGTCCTCGTTGAAGCGCAGCTTGCGGCCAGGGCCCAGGCCCGCGCGGGCAAGGACTGGGCCGCCTCGGATGCCATCCGCGACACCCTCGCGGCAGCCGGCGTCGTCGTCGAGGACGGCCCGGACGGCGCAAACTGGAGCCTTAAGCGCGGCTGATCCGGCCCGGTTCGGGGCGCGGGGCCGGGGCACCGCCATACCTTGCGGTCGAGGATTTAACTCGAGTCAGTAGACTGGAGTTCAGACTTATCAACGAATCGCGTATTTAAAAGGGTGGAACTCATGGCCAACAACGGTCGCCGGTCGGTCAAACTGAAGAAGGGCCCCTCCGTCGGAACCGGCGGTCACGGCCGCAAGGCTCTTGAGGGCAAGGGGCCGACGCCCAAGGCGGAGGACCGCCCGTACCACAAGGCCCACAAGAACAAACAGCTCGCGGAACGCTCCGCGGCCAAGCGCCCGGGAGCCCCGCGCAACCCCGGCGCCCGATCCGGCCCCAAGGGCCGCGCCACCGAGGAAGTCGTCACCGGACGCAACTCCGTCGTCGAGGCACTGCGCGCCGGCATCCCGGCCAAGGCGCTGCACGTGGCCATCCGCATCGAGATGGATGACCGCGTCAAGGAATCCCTCAAGCTGGCGGCCGAGCGCGGCATCCCGCTGCTCGAAACCGGCAAGCCCGAGCTGGACCGGATGACCGACGACGCCATCCACCAGGGCCTCGTGCTGCAGATCCCGCCGTACGAATACCAGGACGCTTACGAGCTGGCGGAGGAGACCCTCGCGAGCTGGAAGAGGGGCCACGTCGCCAACGCGCCACTGTTCGTCGCGCTGGACGGCATCACCGATCCGCGCAACCTGGGCGCGATCATCCGCTCGGTCTCGGCCTTCAGCGGCCACGGCGTCATCGTCCCGGAGCGCCGCTCCGTCGGCGTCACCGCCTCGGCATGGAAGACCAGCGCGGGAGCCGCCGTCCGCGTCCCCGTGGCACGTGCGGCCAACCTGAACAACACGCTCAAGGCATTCAAGAGCATGGGCATCTATGTTCTGGGCCTCGACGGCGACGGCGACGTATCGCTGCCCGACCTCGCCCTGGCCACCGAGCCGGTCTGCATCGTCGTCGGTTCCGAGGGCAAGGGCCTCAGCCGTCTGGTCCGTGAAAACTGCGACCAGATCGTCTCGATCCCGATCGACTCCGCGATGGAGTCCCTGAACGCCTCCATGGCCGTCGGTATCTCCCTCTACGAGATCTCCCGCCAGCGCGCCGTC
>DATITT010000404.1:0-3415 GCA_035467435.1 Arthrobacter sp.
GAAAAAGCATAGTCCTACCCGAACAGATATTCGAACAATCGGTGCGGCGTGTCAGGCGCGGACTGCCGGCGCAGCCCTGGAACGCCGCGTGCCGGAGCCCCTTCCAGAGCCGGAGGTCAGCGGGGTTTGACGTCGCGGCCCAGCCGCCGCTCGGGCGGGACGTCCTGGACCTCGCACACCGCGAGCCACACCTGCCGGGGCGGTACCCCGGCGCTCAGGGCCTGGTCGGCCGTCCGGCCGCCGACTCCCGCCAGGACCAGGGAGCTGCTGAGGACCCGGGAATACCCTGCCCCGAATTCGTCGTCCATGAGCCGCCAAAAGTCACTGATTCGCACTACTCGAGTCTCTCACGGCACGGGAGGACTCTAGAATGGTTGCCATGAGCAACCCCGCCGAAGGCCCTGGGATCCCCGGCGGCGCTGACGATTCCACCGGAGCGGCACTGACCGCCGTCGAGCACCAGCTGAGCCTGCTCTGGCGGCGCGCCCGTTCGATCTCACACCATCTCTCCCGCCAGGTCCACCCGGACATGGAACCGGCGGCCTACGGCCTGCTGTCCGTTATCCGCAAGCAGGGCTCCATGCGGTTGACCGAACTGGCGTCCAGCATCGGCGTCGGGAAGCCCTCGGTCAGCCGGCAGATTGCTTTCCTGGAACGCCTGGGCCTGGTCTCCAAGGAAGCGGACCCGCTCGACGGTCGCGCACAGATCATCCGCCTGACGCCCACGGGCGAAGAGCGGATGCACGAGGTGCAGGACGCGCGGCGCGAGGTGTTCCGCGAGCGGCTTGGCGAGTGGCCGCTGGAGGAACTGCAGACCCTGTCCCGCTACATCGCCAAACTCAACGCCACCTATGAGCGTGACGGCTTCCCCCGGGACGAACCGCAGTAGCCTGCAGCTCCGCCCCGGCCGGCCCCCTGCGAGGCCGCCGGGCAGGCAGAGAGAGCGCAGGCAAACACCGCGCCAGCAAAGCCGCCGGGCAGGCAGAGAGAGCGCACGCAAAAGACCCCGGCACACCGCCGGGGTCTTTTGTCGAGTAGTGGGTGGGGGGCTAGCGTGCCCCGGAGAGGAGGCCCTTGGCCAATTCCTCGTTGAGGTCGGAGTTGAGCTCACGGTCCAGGTCACGGCCGTAACGCTGTGCAAACTCCTGCGGGACGGTGTCCGGAACCGCGACTCCCTCGGCGACGGCGACTCGGTCGCTCACTTCGCGGAGCATGATGGAGAGCGGAACATCCAGGGCCGAGCAGATCGAGGAGAGCAGCTCCGAGGAGGCTTCCTTCTGGCCGCGTTCCACTTCACTCAGGTAGCCCAGGGAAACGCGGGCACTGTGCGAGACTTCGCGGAGGGTACGGCCTTGGCGTTGGCGGACATCGCGCAGTACATCACCGATTTCGTGACGAAGTACAACCATCTTGCGCTCCTTCTGTTCGCTCTTAGCCTGATCGGCGAGGCCCACATCCTTCCAGCGGACAACGCCGTTAACGGATACGGGCTGCTTTACCATCTGTATCGCCTTGCTCCCTCTTTGTGTTGAGCCCGCTGGTCAAAGCGGACACTGATGATGCTTTCATCCTAGGCGCCTCCCTTATTCGGAAGCGACATAATGTAACAACTATTAGGAATCAAGTTTTGTTCCCTGCAACTTTACGCCCGGTAGCTTGCGGACGCCAGAGCCTCCAGCAGGCGTTCCAGCGCCGCGGCGCAGGCCTGGCCGCGGATTTCCGGCCGGTTGCCCTCGAAGCTGTACCCGTACGACGTCGAGCCCTCCGCGGTGGCGACGCCGATGTAGACGGAGCCCACGTCCTTGCCGCCGTGCGGCTCGGGACCGGCGACGCCGGTCGTGGAGACGCCGATGTCGGCTCCGCAGATCCTGCGGGCACCCCCGGCCATGGCCTCGGCAACCTGGCCGTCGACGGCTCCGACAGTGTCCAGCAGTTCCTGGGGCACTCCGAGCACCTCGGCCTTGACCGAGTTCTGGTAGGACACGACCCCGCCCTGGAGCATCCCGGACGCGCCGGGACTGTCTGCAAGCACGGCTGCGACCATGCCGGCGGTGAGGGATTCGGCCGTGGCGACCGTCAGTCCGCGGCCGATCGCCCCGGTGACGGCCTCTTCGGCCAGGTGATGCAGGTTGATCGTGCGGTGGGGACTGGTCATGACTTGCCCTCCTGGGCCTTCTGTTGCTGTGCCCGGATGCCGCTGGCGCGCAGCTTGAGGGCCTCGATGACGTATTCGCCGCCGGTCCAGACCGTGATGGCCAGGGCCACCATCATGACCGAGAAGGCCACGACGCCGAGCCACGGCGCCATCGAGGCCAGCGGGAGGAGGTACAGGAAGATGGCCACGGTCTGGATGACGGTCTTGAGCTTCCCGCCGCGCGAGGCCGGGATCACGCCGTAGCGGATGACGAAGAACCGCAGGGCCGTGACGCCCCATTCGCGGACGAGGATCAGGATGGTGACCCACCAGGGCAACTCCCCCAGCAGCGAGAGCATCACGAGGGCCGAGCCGATCAGCAGTTTGTCCGCGATCGGGTCGGCGATCTTGCCGAAGTCGGTGATGAGGCCGCGGCTGCGGGCGATGTCGCCGTCGAGCTTGTCCGTATAGATGGCGACGGCGAAGGTCGCCGCGGCGATCCAACGCCACACTCCGTTCTGGGCGACCAGCCCCGGTGCGTCAAGCAGGAGGAACCAGACGAAGAACGGCACCATCACAATCCGCAGCATCGTCAGGATGTTGGGCAGGTTCCAGATCCGGGCCGCGGATCCGGCGCTGTTGGCTTCGGCGCTAGTCACCTTCCTAGGCTACCGTCCGGTGAGCGACCAGGCGTCCTCGGAACCGTCCTCATCATCGCCGGAGCCTCCGGAACCCCCGTCGGCGCCGTCGTAATACTCGGCGTTCTGGGTCCGGCGGTCCAGGTCGGTGGCGACGAGGTCCTCCGCATAGCCGCCCTGGGCGACGTTCGCGTTGGCGTTCTCGCTCAGCGCTGCGGTCTGGGAATCGGCGATGGCGGGCACCTCCATGCCCTTCATGGCTGCGAGAACCGTCGCCAGGTCATCGGGCTTGACCAGGACGTCGCGGGCCTTGGAACCCTCGGAGGGGCCAACCACGCCGCGGGATTCCAGCAGGTCCATGAGCCGTCCGGCCTTCGCGAAGCCGACACGCAGTTTGCGCTGCAGCATCGAGGTGGAACCGAACTGGGTCGTGACCACGAGCTCGGTGGCCTGCAGCAGGACCTCGAGGTCGTCGCCGATGTCGTCGTCGATCTGCTTCTTGGGCGCCTCGGGGGCGACGTCGTCGCGGTAGACGGCCTTGAGCTGGCCCTTGACGTGCTCGACCACCTTGTGGATTTCGGATTCGGTGACCCAGGCGCCCTGGACGCGCATGGCCTTCGAGGCGCCCATCGGCAGGAAGAGC
>DATITT010000405.1:0-3206 GCA_035467435.1 Arthrobacter sp.
AACGGCTACATCACCTATATGCGTACGGACTCCTCGGCGCTGAGCAACGAGGCCGTCACAGCCGCCCGGCGCCAGGCCTCCGAGCTCTACGGCCCGGAATACGTTCCCGCGTCCCCGCGCGTCTACAGCGGCAAGGCAGCGAATGCGCAGGAGGCCCACGAGGCCATCCGCCCCGCCGGTGACTCCTTCCGCACCCCGGCCCAGGTGGCCAAGCAGCTTTCCGGCGACGAGTTCCGCCTCTACGAGCTGATCTGGAAGCGCACCGTCGCCTCGCAGATGGCCGACGCCAAGGGCTCCACCGCCACGATCCGCCTCGGCGCCGTACCTGTCGGTGGCACTGGCGATCGCCGCGACGCTGAATTCTCGGCCTCCGGCACCGTCATCACCTTCCCCGGCTTCCTCGCCGCCTACGAAGAAGGCAAGGATGAAAGCCGCGGCGACGACGAGTCGGACGAAGCCCGCCGGCTGCCCAACGTGGCCAAGGACGACGCGCTGACCGCCTCGGAGATTGTCGCCGTCGGGCACGAAACATCCCCGCCGCCGCGCTACACGGAAGCGTCGCTGACCGCCGAGCTGGAGAAAAGGGGCATCGGCCGCCCGTCGACCTACGCCTCCACCATCTCCACCATCCAGGACCGCGGCTACGTCCGGAAGCAGGGCTCCGCGCTGGTCCCGAGCTGGATCGCGTTCTCCGTGATCCGCCTGCTCGAACAGCACTTCCACGACTACGTGGACTACGAGTTCACGGCCGACATGGAAGCGGACCTCGACAAGATCGCCAACGGCCAGGCCGAAGGGCCCGCCTGGCTCAAGCACTTCTACTTCGGCGAGGATTCCAATCCCGGCCTGCTGAGCATCGTCAACAACCTTGGCGATATCGACGCCCGCGAAATCAACTCCATTCCGATCACCGAGGGCATCACGCTGCGGGTCGGGAAGTTCGGCCCGTACCTGGAAAGCTCCGTCCCCACGGTCGATCCGAAGACCGGCGAAGTGGTGGAGGCATCCCGAGCCAACGTCCCCGAGTACCTGGCCCCGGATGAGCTCACCGCGGCGAAGGCGGTCGAGCTGATGGAAACCGCCGCCCCCGAGGAACGGGTGCTCGGCGCGGACCCGCACACCGGGCACACCGTCGTCGCCAAGAACGGCCGCTACGGCGCCTATGTCACCGAGGTCATCCCGGAGATGACCGAGGAACAGCTCGCCAACCAGCCGGTGGAGTACTACAAGAACGGCAAGCCCAAGCCGCCGAAGAAGCCGGTGAAGGCCAAGCCCCGCACCGGGTCGCTGTTCGCCTCGATGAGCGTGGACACCATCACCCTGGACGAGGCCCTGCAGCTGATGAGCCTGCCCCGGGTGCTCGGCCAGGACGCCGAAGGCAACCCGATCACGGTGCAGAACGGCCGCTTCGGCCCGTACCTGAAGAAGGGCACGGACTCCCGGTCCATCGGCTCCGAAGAGGAAATCTTCACGATCACGCTGGAGCAGGCCCTGGAGATCTACTCCCAGCCCAAGCAGCGCGGCGCCCGCGCCGCCGTCGCGCCGCTGGCCGAATTCGGCCCGGACCCGGTCTCGGAGAAGAACATCGTGGTGAAGGAGGGCCGCTTCGGCCCGTACATCACCGACGGCATCACCAACATCACCGTGCCGCGCTCCACCGCGCTGGAGGAGCTCACCCGGGAACAGGCCGTCGAACTCCTCGCGGAGAAGAGCGCCAAGGGCCCGGTCAAGCGCACGACGACGGCCCGCAAGGCCCCGGCTCGCAAGGCGGCTGCCAAGAAGTAGCCCAGCCACACCGAAGTCGCCGGAAGCGTGCGGGTTCGCCGGAAGTTCGGCGACTTCGCAGGTTTCCGGCGATTTCGCGTTTGCGGACCCGGGCGCAACGTGGTCGAGTAGAGACATGACTGAAACGCCCGATCACTTGGACCTCCAGCCGCTGAACGACCTCGAAGAGAAGCTTGCCCGGGGGGAGGAGCCTGACGCCAACCCCGTGGACGTCATCCTGGCCTTCCTCAACAACGAGGTCTACATCGTCTCCTCCGACGCAATGGAAGGAACCGATGGCCAGGTCGAGCCGCTGGTCCTGGCCAACTCCGCCGGGAAGCCTGTCCTGGCCGTGTTCTCCCACCCTAGCCGCGTCACCGAGCAGTACCTCGCGGCCGCCCCCAACCTGCTCGGCACCCAGGGCGCCGCGATCCTGGGGAACCTCGGCGAGGACCTCGGCATGGTCATCAACCCCGGCGCGGCCTTCGGCTTCGAAATCGATCCGGAAGGCGTGGCGAACATCCGCCGCGACTTCAAGCCCGCCGACGAGCCCGAAGACGTCCCCGGCCCGGACGGCCAGGCCTAAGCCGACAATCGGGGCGCGGCCGGTCAGTTAGGCGGGCCGCGTTCCCGGGCGCAATAATGACACTATGCGTCTTGGCGTCCTCGATATTGGATCAAACACTGTTCACCTCCTGCTCGTGGACGCCCACCCCGGTGCGCGCCCCGTGCCGTTCGCCTCGCACAAGCGCCCGCTCTCCCTCGTGCAGTTCCTCGAGAGCGACGGCAGCATCAACGACGCCGGCCAGCATGAGCTGATCGAGTTCGTCCTTGAAGCGTGGGAATTCGCCGCCAAGCACAAGGCCGAAGACCTGCTGGCGTTCTGCACCTCCGCCATCCGCGAGGCCACCAACGGCCCCGCCGTGCTGGCCCGCGTCAAGCATGAGACCACCGTGACGCTGCGGGAACTGACCGGCAGCGAAGAAGCCTCGATGACGTTCTTCGCGGTCCGCCGCTGGTACGGCTGGGGTGCCGGACCCATCCTGAACCTGGACATCGGCGGCGGCTCCTTCGAGATGGCGTACGGGGAGGACGAACTCCCCGAATTCGCGACGTCCGTCCCGCTCGGCGCGAGCCGGCTCACCCGGGACTGGCTGCAGGAGGACCCGCCCTCGGCCAAGAGCGTGAAGGAACTTCGCCGCTACATCCGGACCACGCTCAAGCCGGTGGTGCGCAACTTCGCAAGGCTCGGCAAGGCAAACCCCGTGGCGGGCACCTCCAAGACCTTCCGATCGCTGGCCAGGATCGCCGGGGCCGCGCCCAGCGGTGCAGGCCCCTACGTCAAGCGGGAACTGTTCGCCACGGACCTGGGCCTGTGGGCGCAGCGCATCTCGGCCATGGAGGTGGAGGACCGGCTGAACCTGCCCGGTGTCTCTGAAGCC
>DATITT010000406.1:0-10644 GCA_035467435.1 Arthrobacter sp.
CTCGGACGGGATTGCCGTCCTGGTGGCTTCACATGACCACGAACTTGTCCGCCAGAGCGATACCCTCACCGAACTGATCTAGGTTAAAACTGTGACAACTTCTGAAAAGACCCCGTTCTACATCACCACGGCCATCAGTTACCCCAACGGTGTGCCGCACATCGGCCACGCCTACGAGGTCATCGCCACCGACGCGATGGCGCGCTTCAAGCGCCTGGACGGCTACGACGTCTTCTTCATGACGGGCACGGACGAGCACGGCCTGAAGATGCAGCAGACGGCGGAAAAGGAAGGCATCCCGGTCAAGGAGCTTGCCGACCGCAACTCCGCAGCCTTCCGCCAGATGAGCGATGACCTCGGCATCTCCCTGAGCCGCTTCATCCGCACCACGGACCCCGACCACTACGAGGCGGCCAGGGCGCTCTGGCAGCGGATGGAAGCCAACGGGGACATCTACCTCTCCAAGTACGCCGGCTGGTATTCGGTCCGCGACGAGCGGTACTTCGTGGAGGACGAAACCGAGGTGCAGGCCGACGGGCTGCGCTACGCGTCCGAAACCGGCACCGAGGTGACCTGGACGGAAGAGGAGAGCTACTTCTTCAAGCTCTCCTCCTACCAGGACAGGCTGCTGGCCCACTATGCGGACCACCCGTCCTTCGGCGCCCCGCACAACCGCTTCAACGAGGTCGTCAGCTTCGTCAAGGGCGGGCTCGAGGACCTGTCCATCAGCCGCACCTCCTTCGACTGGGGCGTCCCCGTCCCGGGCAACCCGGACCACGTCATGTACGTCTGGGTGGATGCGCTGACCAACTACCTGACCGGCGTCGGCTTCCCCGACATGGAGTCGGACCTGTTCCGGAAGTACTGGCCGGCGGACGTCCACGTGATCGGCAAGGACATTTCCCGGTTCCACGCCGTCTACTGGCCGGCGTTCCTGATGTCGGCCGGGCTGGAACTGCCCAAGCGCGTCATGATCCACGGCTTCCTGCACAACCAGGGCGTCAAGATGTCCAAGTCACTCGGCAACGTGGTGGCGCCGGCGGACTGGGTGGCCCAGTACGGCCTGGACCAGGTGCGCTTCTTCCTGCTCCGCGAAGTGCCCTTCGGCGCGGACGGTTCCTACAGCCACGACGCCGTGGTGGGCCGGATGAACGCGGACCTCGCCAACAACTTCGGCAACCTGGCCCAGCGTTCGCTGTCCATGGTCGCGAAGAACTGCGGCGGCGCCGTTCCCGTTCCCGGGGGTTTCAGCGCCGAGGACGCCGCGCTTTTGGGCCAGGCGAACGGGCTGCTGGGCATCGCCCGCGCCGCGTTCGAAAAGCAGGAGTTCAGCCGCGCCCTGGAAGCGATCTGGACTGTCCTGGGCGACACTAACGCGTACTTCGCCGAGCAGGCGCCCTGGGTGCTGCGGAAGACCGACGTCGAACGCATGAACACCGTCCTGTACGTCACCCTCGAGGTGCTGCGGATCGTCGCCATCCTCGCCCAGCCGGTCATGCCGGCGGCAACGGCGGCCATCCTGGACACGCTGGGCCAGCCGGAAGGGGACGCGCGCGAGTTCGCGGCCCTGGGCACGCCGATCGCGGCCGGAACGGCGCTGCCCGCCCCCGCCCCGGTCTTCCCGAAATACGAGGAACCCGCCGAGGCCTGACCGCCTTGGCCAGTCCCGAGGTGAGACTTCCCGCCCGTGTCCGAGCACCGGCGCGAAGCCTCGCTTCGGCGTCGCTCACGGCATGTGCTGCGTTCAGATAATAAGACAAGATGACCAGCATGTGGATCTCCTGGCTACGCTGAAACATGGGCGCATACGAGTAGTTGCCCTGCGAGAACGGGTACGGTCGGGCCCGAAGCGGGCGCTCATTACTCGGGTCTCGGGCTTATGCCCCGCCATAGCCTTACGGGGTTAGCGGTCTGACTACGCCGCTGGGGAGTACCTGTCATCACTTGTTTCCGCTACCGCAGGCCTGGCAATGCCCGGTCCCTGCTCTCAAGAAGTTGCTCCCTGCAGTGCAGTCAGGTCGGACATCGACTCGTGACGGAGCGACCAAAGATGAGACGGACTATTGCAATAGTGGGGATCGTAGGACTGGCCCTGCTGGGAACGGCAGCATCTGCAAATGCCGCACCGCCAAGCGATGCGACAGAGGTGCAAGCCGCCGAGAACCGGACAACGCCGGACAGGAGCCACTGGCCGGACAAGGTCGACAAGGACTAGGGCCACAAGGACAAGGTCCATTGGCCGGACAAGGGCGACAAGGACAAGGGCCACTGGCCGGGCAAGGGCGACAAGGACGAGTGCGAGGAACCGGCAAAGCCCCCGGTGGAGGAACCGGCAAAGCCTCCGGTGGAGGAACCGGAAAAGCCTCCCGTAGATGAACCGGCAAAGCCTCCGGTGGACGAACCGGTGACGCCGCCGGCCGAAGCCGTGACACCGCCGGCTGTGGCCGTGGCCGTGACGCCGCCGGCTGTGGCCGTGACGCCGGCCGTGGCCGTGACGCCGGCTGGCGCCGCCCAGGGACAGGCTGAGGTGGTCAACATGGGCTACAACGTCCAGACGGCGGCCGCAGGAACTGCGGGTGCCGGAATTCCGCTGTGGCTCTCCATTCTGACCGGACTCCTGACGGCAGGGGCCGCGACAGTACTCCTGCGGGGCACAGTCCGCGGAAGGAACGCCGACAGCTAGGAAACATGCGGGCCGGCCGCCATGGCGTGGCCGGCCCGCACCACGTCGCCCTTGAGTCGCAATTCCCCAGGAGCTCCCATGGCCCTTCGCCGCAAAGCCCGTCCATCCACCGAGGCAGCCCAGCGTGGACTGTTTCTTCGCGGCCGGGACAGACTTCTGCTGGTGGCCTGCATTGTCGGGCTGCTGGCAGCGTGGCTGGTTTACGCAGCTTTCGGCGTCAATGCCGGGAATGACGGCACCACCGCGTCCGCCACCGGGCAAAGCGCCAGCACGCCGCAGAATCCCGCCACCCAGGCGGCCCAGCGAAGCACTGTCCCGCCGGTGGCGCAGGGCCCCGCTGCCTCCGCGCCGCAGCGTATTTTGTATCCCGCGGCACAAATGGACGTCGTGGTTCATCCCCTGCAACCGGACAAGGAGGAGACACAAAGCCAGAACATCGTGCCCCCCGAGACGATGGACGGTTACTGGCTCGCCCCCTTCGGCATCCCGGGCGCGGGGTCGACGAATACCACCTATGTCGTTGGCCATAGCTTTCAGAGCATCGAGACACCCTTCAACCGCCTGAGCACCGCGGCCGCGCCCGGGGACGAATTGACGGTGCAGACGGCAACCGGGGAGATTGCATACAAGGTGGATTCCGTGACCACCTACCTCAAGTCGACCCTGAAGGACAGCCCGATCTGGACGGTGGTTCCCAACAGGCTCGTGCTGATTTCCTGCTACACCGGCGACCTCTGGGAAAAGAACGTGGTTGTGGTCGCGTCGCCGATTGCGGCGAGTTGATGAGCCACTTCTGACCATTTCGAATAGTGAGACAAGTTGACCAGCATGTGGATCTGTTGGCTACGCTGAAAACATGAGCGCATCCACGATTGACCTGGCGGTTATTCCCGGCGACGGCATCGGCCCCGAGGTCACTGCCGAAGCCCTGAAGGTCCTTGCGAAGGCTGCCGAGGCCGAGGGCATCGCCCTGCAGCAGACCCATTACAGGCTCGGCGCGCAGCACTGGCTCGAAACGGGGGAGACCCTGCCGGAAGAAACCCTCGCCGATCTCCGTACCCGCGACGCGATCCTCTTCGGTGCGGTCGGGGCAGCCCCGGGCGACACCCGGATCCCCTCCGGCATCATTGAGCGCGAACTGCTGCTCAAGCTGCGCTTCAGCCTGGACCACTTCGTCAACCTGCGCCCGTCCCGCCTCTACCCGGGCGTCGCCAGCCCGCTTGCCAGCCCCGGCGACATCGACTTCATTGTGGTCCGCGAAGGCACTGAAGGCCCCTACGTGGGCAATGGCGGCACGCTGCGCGCCGGCACCCCGCACGAGGTCGCCACCGAGGTCTCGCTCAACACGGCCCACGGCGTGGAACGGGTCGTCCGGGATGCCTTCCGCCGCGCCAACGACAGGCCGCGCAAGAAGGTCACCCTCGTCCACAAGCACAACGTCCTGGTCTTCGCCGGCCACCTCTGGAAGCGGACCGTGGAGGCTGTGGCCCAGGAGTTCCCCGAGGTCACCCACGACTACCTGCACATCGATGCCGCCACGATCTTTATGGTCACCGACCCCGCGCGGTTCGACGTGATCGTCACGGACAACCTCTTCGGCGACATCATCACCGACCTTGCCGCCGCGGTCACCGGAGGCATCGGCCTCGCCGCGTCCGGAAACATCAACATGGAACGCACTGCTCCGTCCATGTTCGAACCGGTCCACGGCTCGGCCCCGGACATCGCCGGCCAGCAGAAGGCGGATCCGACGGCGGCCATACTCTCCGCCGCGCTCCTCCTGGACCACCTGGGCCACAGCGGCGCCGCCCGCAAGATCGAAGCGGCCGTGGTTGCCGACGTCGCCGGCCGTGGGACCGCGGTCCGCAGCACCAGCGCTATTGGCGACGCCATCGCCGCCGCCCTGTAGGCCCTCCCGGGCACAGGGCCGGCGGCTCCGCCAACGGGCGTAAGCTTGTTTCGAATCACCAATATGCTGCCGTGGTCCGACGCTGAACCACGTTCACACGCCAGGCAGCCGACCGTGGAGGAACCATGACTCAGACTGCCCATGGCGTCGAATTCACCCAGCACCTTTCGGCAACCCCGAAGTCCGCTGAAGAACGTGCTGCCATCCTGGCGAACCCGGGTTTCGGCAACCATTTCACCGACCACACGGCCGTCGTCGACTACAGCGTCGACGCCGAGGGAAAGGGCGGCTGGCACGACGCCCGTGTTGAGGCCTACGGTCCCATCTCCCTGGACCCCTCCGCCGCGGTGCTCCACTACGGTCAGGAAATCTTCGAAGGGCTCAAGGCCTACCGCCACGCCGACGGTTCCATCTGGACGTTCCGACCCGAGGCCAACGCCGCCCGCCTGAACAAGTCGGCCCGCCGTTTGGCGCTGCCCGAGCTCCCGGAGGAGTACTTCCTGGGCGCCATCCGCGAACTCGTCTCGGCGGACAAGGAATGGGTCCCGTCCGGTGACGGCGAAGCCCTGTACCTGCGGCCGTTCATGATCGCCACCGAGGCGTTCCTCGGTGTCCGCGCCGCCCGCGAAGTGTCCTTCCGCGTCATTGCGTCCCCGGCCGGGAATTACTTCGGCGGCGAGCTCAAGCCGGTCTCCATCTGGATCTCCCGCGAGTACGCCCGCGCCGGCCGCGGCGGCACCGGCGCCGCGAAGTGTGGCGGCAACTACGCCGCCTCGCTGATCGCGCAGCAGGAAGCCGAGGCCCACGGCTGCAAGCAGGTGCTCTTCCTCGACCAGTTCAATGACAACGCCGTGGAAGAGCTCGGCGGCATGAACGTGTTCTTCGTGATGAAGGACGGCTCACTCGTCACCCCCGCGCTGAGCGGAACCATCCTGGAGGGAATCACCAGGATGTCCGTCATCCAGGTCGCCAGGGACATGGGCCGGGAGGTCACCGAACGCAAGATCACCCTGGCTGAATGGCGCGACGGCGTCGCCACCGGCGAAATCGCCGAGGTCTTCGCTTGCGGCACTGCCGCCGTTATCACCCCGATCGGCGTGCTCAAGGACGACACCGAGTTCATCGGCTCCGAGGACGCGAAGGCGGGGGAGACCACCATGGCCATCCGCGAGCAGCTCCTGGGCATCCAGACCGGTGCCGTCGAGGACACGCACGGCTGGCTGACCCGCCTGGCCTAAGCGGTAACGCCTCGCTGGCAGGCAGCGTTCGACGGCGGCCCCCACCTTCCGGTGCGGGGCCGCCGTCGTCGTTAAGGGCCGCGCAGGGATGCCCGGAAAAATGCCCGGGTATGAGTGGCCGGAAGCCCCTAGCCTCTCCCCGGACACAGGGGCACAATATTGCGCATGACTGGACTGGTTCAGGTTCTGGGAGTCATTTTCGGGGTTGTGCTGATCCTCGTGGGAATCCTCGAGTCCTTCTTCTTCCGGGACCAGCGCCTCCACCGGCTGTTCCTGATCAAGCCCGAGGACACGGACGCCGTGCGGATGTGGACGTTCAACCTGGGGTTCTACAACATGATCTGGGGAGTGGGTGCGATCGTTGGCGCCGTCATGCTGACTGGGGCGGAGCCGGCTGCCGGGCGGGTGCTGCTGCTCTTCACGAGCCTGGGCCACGTGCTGCTTGGCATCATACTGGTGCTGTCGGAGCGGCGGCTGTGGGCGAGCGCTATCGCCGAGGCCCTCCTGCCGGCGGTAATCGCGCTGCTGCTGCTCATGTGACGGCCGCTCGTTTGAGTGCCGCTTCGGTGCGAAGATGGAACGGTGATTCCGGACGAGCCCCGCGCCATGGTGCGCAGCACAGACCTGACCCGCTTCAGGCTGGCCCCCAACCCGGGGCCGATGAGCCTGCAGGGGACCAATTCCTATGTGATCGCGGCCCCCGGGGCGGCCGGCACGGTCGTGGTGGATCCCGGCCCGCTGGACGAGCCGCACCTGCGGGAACTGGCCCAGGCCGGCGCCGTGGAGCTCATCCTGATTACGCACCGGCACGCGGACCACACCGCCGCTTCCGCCAGGTTCGCCGAGCTGACCGGGGCACCGGTGCGTGCCAAGGATCCCGCGCACTGCCACGGGGGCAGGCCCCTGGTGGACGGCGAAGTCATCCGCGCCGCCGGGGCCGAGATCCGGGTACTGGCGACGCCGGGCCACACCTCCGACTCGGTCTGCTTCCACCTGCCGCAAGACGGCGCCCGGGGCTCGGTCCTCACCGGCGACACGATCCTGGGCCTGGGAACCACGGTCCTGGACTATCCCGACGGCACCCTGGGGGACTACCTGGCCTCGCTGGACCGGCTGGAACGCCTGGGCCCCGCGACCGTCCTCCCGGCCCACGGACCGATGCTGCCCGCCCTGGACACAATCGTCCGTGCATACCGGGACCACCGCGAGGACCGCCTCGGGCAAATCCGGTCCGCCCTCGAAACCCTGGGGTCCGGGGCCGGGGTGGCCGATGTGGCCGATGCCGTGTACGCCGCCGTCGATCCCGCCGTGCGGCCCGCGGCGGAACTCTCCGTGGCCGCCCAGCTGCACTACCTGCGCCTGGACCGCGGCAGGTCCTAGCCTGCCGGAGACGGTACGCTTGGAGCCATGCGTATCGCCCGGTTTGTAGTCGATTCTGATCCCCTCTACGGCATAGTTGAAGGTGAGCCCGGCAGTGAGGAAGTCACTGTCATTCACGGCGACCCCTTTTTCCACGGCGTGGAGCGTACCAACGTCCGGCACAAGCTGGAGGATGTGCGCCTGCTCGCCCCGATCATTCCGCGCAGCAAGGTCATCGGTGTCGGCCGCAACTTCGTCGAACACGCCCGGGAACTCGGCAACGAGGTCCCCAAGCAGCCGCTGCTTTTCCTCAAGCCCAACACCTCCGTGATCGGGCCCAACGATCCGATCGTCCTGCCGGAGTTCTCCGAGGAAGTGTCCTTCGAAGCCGAGCTGTGCGTCGTGATCGGCCGGATCTGCAAGGACGTCCCCGAGGAACGCGTCGACGACGTCATCTTCGGCTACACCTGCGGCAACGACCTCACTGCCCGCGACGTCCAGAAGACGGACCTGCAGTGGGCCCGGGCCAAGGGCTTCGACACCTCCGCGCCCCTGGGACCGTGGATCGAGACAGAACTGAACACCGAGGACCTGCAGATCCAGGGCCGCCTCAACGGCGAGCTGCGCCAGGACGGAAGCACCAGCCAGATGATCCGCAGCGTCCGCGAGCTCGTCGCCATCGTCTCTCAGGCCTTCACCCTGCTGCCCGGCGACGTCATCATGACCGGTACCCCGGCCGGCGTCGGACTGGTCCAGGCCGGCGACCGCTTCGAGGTTGAGATCGAGGGCATCGGCCGCCTCTCCAACCCGGTTGTCCGCCGCTAGGCGGAGCAGGGAAGCGCTGATGATGATTCGCGGGATGATTCGCGCCGTGCAGCGGTCCCGGAGCCGCCGTTCGTTCGTGCTCTTTGCCCTGGGCTCGATCGGCACGTTCTCCATGGCCGCACGCGCCGTCAACTGGCTGGACGGGCCGCTCTGGCTGGGGCTGGCCTTCCTTGCGGCGGGACTGGTGCTGGCCGGGTATTACCTGGTGAAGGCGCTGTCCCGCCCGCAACCGGCGCGCGGCAGCAAGAGGTAAAGCGTCTTGCGGCAGGCGGTAAAGTTGGAGTCACTATGACTACTCCTTCTGCGCCCGACGCCGTCTCCAGCTCCGCCTCCAGCCTGACCAGCGAAGTCACTGCCGACACCCCGGTCCGTGTCCGGTTCTGCCCGTCGCCCACCGGCACCCCGCACGTTGGCCTGATCCGCACGGCCCTGTTCAACTGGGCCCACGCCCGCCACACGAAGGGCACCTTCGTGTTCCGCATCGAGGACACGGACACGGCACGGGACTCGGAGGAGAGTTACCAGCAGCTGCTTGAGGCCCTCAAATGGCTCGGCATCACCTGGGAGGAAGGCGTGGAGGTCGGCGGACCGCACGAGCCGTACCGCCAGTCACAGCGCCTGGACCTGTACAAGGACGTCGTCGCCAAGCTGATCGAGGCCGGTTACGCCTACGAGTGCTACTCCTCCCCGGACGAAGTCGAGGCACGGCACCGCGCTGCCGGCCGCGACCCCAAGCTGGGCTATGACAACTTCGACCGCGAGCTTTCCGAGGAGCAGCTGGCCGCGTTCAAGGCCGAGGGCCGCCAGCCGGTGCTCCGGGTGCGGATGCCCGACGATGACGTCACCTTCACCGACATGGTCCGCGGCGACATCACCTTCAAGGCCGGCAGCATCCCGGACTACGTGATCGTCCGCGCCGACGGATCCCCGCTGTACACCCTGGTCAACCCGGTCGACGACGCGCTGATGGGCATCACCCACGTGCTCCGCGGCGAGGACCTGCTCTCATCCACGCCCCGCCAGGTTGTGCTGATTCGTGCACTGATGGACATTGGCGTTGCCAGCTACCTGCCGGTCTTCGGCCACCTGCCCTATGTCATGGGCGAGGGCAACAAGAAGCTCTCCAAGCGTGACCCGCAGTCCAACCTGTTCCTGCTCCGGGACCGCGGCTTCATCCCGGAGGGCCTGCTCAACTACCTCTCCCTGCTCGGCTGGAGCCTCTCCGCCGATGAGGACATCTTCACGGTGGACCAGCTGATCGAGCACTTCGACGTCAACGACGTACTCGCCAACCCGGCCCGCTTTGACATCAAGAAGGCCGAGGCCATCAACGGCACGCACATCCGGATGCTCGACGCCGAGGACTTCCGCGGCCGCCTGGTCCCGTACCTGCGCACCGCCGGGTTTGTCGGCGACACGCTGACCGCGCGCGAGTCCGAGATCCTCGCCGAAGCGGCGCCGCTGATCCAGGAGCGCATCTCGCTGCTGGGCGAGGCCCCGGAGCTGCTCGCCTTCCTGTTCAAGGCCGACGACGCGATCGACGTCGCGGACGACGCCCGGAAGGGGCTTCCGGAGAACCTCACGGAAGTGCTCGACGCCGCCCTGGCCGCCCTGGAACCCCTGTCCGACTGGAATGCCGAGAGTATCCAGACCGCGCTCAAGGAGGCCCTCGTGGAGGGCCTTGGCGTTAAGCCGCGGCTGGCGTTCGGCCCGGTCCGCACGGCCGTCTCCGGCCGCCGGATCTCCCCGCCGCTGTTCGAGTCCATGGTGATCCTGGGCAAGGACTCGTCCCTGGCCCGGCTGCGCGCCTTCCGCGGCTGATGATGGGCACACCTGAGGCCAGGACCAGCGCCCTGGCCGCCGGCCTGGGCAGCATCCGCGGTGTGCTGTTCGACATCGACGACACCCTGGTAGACCTCGAGTTCGCCATGACAGCGGCCCTCCGTGACGTCAGCGAACATCTCCTGCCCGGCCTGGACCAGGCCGGGTGGGAGAAGTTCGGGCGCATCTTCACCCGTGAGACCACCCATTTCTACGACCGGTACCTCAACGGTGAACTGAGCTTCAATGAACAGCGCCTGCTCCGCGGCAGGGCCGCCCTGGGGCACTTCGGGGTGGAGCTGGAGGAAGGCGAGCAGGCCCACCACTGGGTCAGTTCCTACGCGAGCCGGCAGCACGGCTACATCCGTGCCTTCGACGACGTCACCCCGATGCTGGACGCGCTGGATTCCGCAGGCATCCCCTACGGCGCCGTCAGCAACAACGTCCACGACTACCAGCGGGTCAAGCTGGACGCTGCCGGACTGGCGCGCATCAGCGTGCTGGTGGGCACCGACACCGTCGGTGCGGCCAAGCCCGATCCGGCCATCTATCTCGAGGGCGTCCGCCGCCTCGGCACCGGCGCCGGCGAAACGCTCTACGTGGGGGACAACCGCCTCCTCGACGCTGACGGCTCGACGGCGGCCGGCCTGCAGGGCGTCTGGCTGAACCGCGGAGGGGACCCGGCCCCGGGCTTTGCCGGCCGCGAGATCGGCTCCCTGCTGGAGCTGCTGGCCTGACTGCAGAACGTACCCCCCGGCAGTGATGCAAATAACGCCGGCGGTTATCGGCACGCAACCGCCGACCCGGCC
>DATITT010000407.1:0-2970 GCA_035467435.1 Arthrobacter sp.
ATCCCCGCCGGTCCGGCAAACCATGGCCTGTCCAGCAACCTGGCCACGGACACCGGTCCGTGCAGCCGGGCCAGGGGATGCGCCGCCCCCGCAATCAGGGCACGCTGGTAGCGCAGGAACGGAACGCACTCCAGGCCCAGCGCGGTGACGGCGCTGCCCGCCGGTGCCGTCGGCCGGGACCCCAGGGCGATGTCATACGTGCGTTCCTGCAGGAGCGAGGCAAGGTCGTCGGCCGACTCGACCACCACGTCCACCGCTGCGCCGGGAACACGCTTGGTGAAGACGTCCAGCAGCCGGCCGGCGGCGTGTTCGGCAAAGGGCGCGGTCGAGGCGATCTTCAGCCGTCCGGCGTCGTTCGTGGCATTGGCGACCTGCCAGCGGGCCTGGTCCGCCAGCCCGACAATGTCCTGGGCATAATCGGCCAGCGCCCGGCCGCCCGGAGTCAGCGCGATGCCGCCCGCGGCACGGACAAAGAGCGGATCGCCGAGGTCCAGCCGGAGCGCCGCCAGGGCAGCGGAAACCGCCGGTTCGCTAACGCCGAGGCTCTCCGCGGCAGCGTGCAGCGAGCCCAGACGGGCAACCAGGGCGAACGTGCGGAGCTGGGTCAATGTCATGGCCACGGCGTCATAACCTTTCGCTTATGACGATATTGACACTCCGTGTCGGGCGGGGCAAGACTTGCCTCAAACCGGCGCTGCGCGACGTTGCCAGCGCCCTGGAGTGAGGTAGGGACTATGCAGATTCCGGCTCCTTTCGACTACGTGCGGGCCACCTCCGTGGCCGACGCACTGGAACTCCTCTCCCGCCACGGCGCGGAGTCTCGGGTCGTCGCCGGGGGCCACAGCCTCCTGCCGATGATGAAGCTCCGGCTCTCCCGGCCCGAGTGGCTGATCGATATCAACGACCTCTACGAACTCGACTTCATCCTGCGCGACGGCGACAAACTGCGCATCGGCGCACTGACCCGCCACACGACGCTCCTGGAGTCGGACGAAATCGCGGCGCTTTTCCCCATCGTCGGGGACGCCGAAGCTGTGATCGCCGATCCGGTCGTGCGGAACCGGGGCACCATCGGCGGCTCGCTCTGCCAGGCCGACCCGGCCGAAGACCTGTCCACGGTCTGCGATGTGCTGGGTGCCGAAGCCGTGATCCGCGGACCGGCCGGCGAGCGCATCCTGGCCATGGCCGACTTCCACCGCGGACCCTATGAGACGGCCGTCGGCCAGGACGAACTGCTGTGTGAGGTCCGCATCCCCATCCGCCCCCGTTCGGGCAGCGCCTACGAAAAGGTTGAACGCCGCGTGGGCGACTGGGCCGTCGGCGCCGCCGGCGCATCCGTGACGCTGGCCTCGGACGGCACCATCGCCGACGCCGCCGTCGGACTCACAGCCCTCGGACTCGATCACACGGTCGCCGGGGCCACCGAACTCCTCCGCGGCCAGCAGCCCCGGGAGGAACTGTTCGTGGAAGCCGGACGGCTCGCTGCAGTTGCCTGCGACCCTGTGGCCGACCAGCGCGGCCCGATTGACTACAAACGGCATCTCGCCGACGAACTCACCCGGCGGGTACTGCGGCAGGCCTGCGCCCGCGCCGCCCAGACACAGGAAGGCTGAAGCGGATGCAGATCAGCATGACCGTCAACGGCAACGAAGTCACCAGCGACATTGAGCCCCGTGTGCTCCTGGTCCACTACATCCGCGAAGTCCTGGGCCTGACTGGCACCCATTGGGGTTGCGACACGAGTAATTGCGGAACGTGCGTGGTCCTGATGGACGGCCAGCCGGTGAAGTCCTGCACCGTCCTCGCGGCGATGGCCGCCGGACACGACATCCGCACAGTCGAGGGCCTCGCCAGCGGCGCCACCCTTGACCCGGTCCAGCAGGGCTTCATGGAGGAACACGGGCTGCAGTGCGGCTTCTGCACCCCTGGCATGATGCTGACCGCGCGTGCCCTGCTGGACAAGAACCCGCACCCGGACACCACCGAGATCCGCCAGGCCATTTCCGGGCAGATCTGCCGGTGCACCGGCTACGCCACGATCGTCCGGTCGGTGCAGTGGGCCGCCGCCCACCCGGCGGGCGGCGACACCGACGCCACCGTGGACGAGGTCATCGACGGCACGGACACCGTCATCGTGGACATCCCGGTGGAAACAGCGGAAACAGTAGACAACGAGGTGAAGGCATGACCGTCATCCACGAACGGCCCGGCAACCCGGCGGCCGGCGACGAGGACCGCCCGATCGGCTACGGCCGGATCCAGCGGAAGGAAGATCCGCGCTTTGTCCGCGGCAAAGGCAACTACCTGGACGACATAGTCCTGCCCGGCATGCTGCACGGCGCCATCCTGCGCGCCCCGGTGGCGCACGCCCGGCTGGTCTCCATCGACACCACCAATGCCCTCGCCCACCCCAAAGTCCTCGCCGTTATCACCGGAAAGGACCTGCTTGGCCTCAAGCTCGCCTGGGCCCCCACCCTCTCCGCGGATGTCCAGGCAGTCCTTGTCACGGACAAGGTCCGCTTCCAGGGCCAGGAGGTCGCGTTTGTTGTGGCCGAGGACCGCTACGCCGCCCGCGACGCGCTGGAACTGATCGACGTCGAATACGATGTCCTGCCCCCGGTCATCGATGCCCGGAAGGCCCTCGACGCCGATGCCCCCGTAATCCGCGACGAGATCGAGGGCAAGACGGACAACCACATCTTCGACTGGGAAATGGGTGACAAGGCCGAAACCGAGGCCGTCTTCGCAAGTGCCGACGTCGTCGTCTCCCAGGAAATGGTCTACCCGCGGGTGCACCCCGCCCCGATGGAGACCTGCGGCGCAATCGCCGACTTCGACGCCGTCGACGGCAAACTGACCCTGTACGAAACAACCCAGGCGCCGCACGCTCACCGCACGCTGTTCGCGATCGTCGCCGGGATCCCCGAGCACAAGATCCGTGTGGTGTCCCCGGACATCGGCGGCGGCTTC
>DATITT010000408.1:0-3428 GCA_035467435.1 Arthrobacter sp.
CGTATGCCTTAAACGTGATAAACTGGTCTGCGGGAAAGGGGAATGTCCACATGGTTTTTGAGGTCGGCGAGACAGTAGTTTACCCTCACCACGGTGCAGCCAAAATTGAAGAAATCAAGATGCGCACTGTCAAGGGCGAAGAGAAGATGTATCTCAAGCTCAAGGTGGCTCAGGGTGATCTGACCATTGAAGTTCCAGCAGAAAACGTTGACCTTGTTGGGGTCCGGGACGTAGTGGGCAAAGAAGGTCTGGAGCACGTGTTTGAAGTGCTGCGGGCCGAGTTCACTGAAGAACCCACCAACTGGTCACGTCGATACAAGGCAAACCTGGAGAAGCTTGCTTCCGGTGACGTCATCAAGGTGGCAGAGGTCGTCCGCGACCTGTGGCGCCGCGATCACGATCGGGGTCTCTCCGCAGGGGAGAAGCGCATGCTGGCCAAGGCACGCCAGATTCTGATTTCAGAACTGGCGCTGGCTGAAAAGACTGATGAAGAGAAGGCCGCAAGCGTTCTCGACGAGGTCCTGGCTTCCTAGCAAGTCGAACAGACAAGAATCAACCCCCGGCAGCGTAACGGCTGCCGGGGTTTCTTTTTGCCCTTTTCCGCCGGCCGTCGGGTTGTTCTTGCAGTTCTGGTCCTTCAGAACGCCCCGGAAGCACCAGAACTGACAGCTCACTGGGATGCACGCGGCGCCGGGACGTAGTCTTGTGCGCATGGACTCTGCACCGACCAACACGTCTCCGGCCGGCCCCGTCACCGCGGTCATCGTTGTGGCTGCCGGCTCCGGCCAGCGCCTGGGCTACGGCATGCCAAAAGCCAAGGTTCCGCTGGGCGGGGACAGCATCCTCACCCACGCCCTGCGGGGTGTCGCCGCGGCCGGTGTCGCGCGGCAGATCTGCGTCGCCATCCCTCCCGGGGATCAGGAACTCCATGCCCTCTGTGAGGCCTTTATGCAGGAACTCAAGACGGAGCGCCGGCGCACGCACGCCGCCGGCGAGGGCGTGCAGCTCCCGGTCGTGACGATTGTCGACGGCGGTGCCACCCGCGCCGAGTCGGTCCGCGCCGCGCTGGCCGCGCTCCTGCCAGCCACCGAAGCCGTCCTGGTCCACGACGCCGCCCGCGCCCTGGCTCCGGAGGCTGTCTTCCACCGGGTGTCGCACGCCCTGGCGGCCGGCGCCGTCGCCGTCATCCCGGTCATCCCCGTGGTGGACACGGTCAAGACGGTGGAACCGACCAGGGGCGACGGCGCCGCCATCGCCCCTGAGCTCGTCACCGGCACCGCGGCCCGGGAGACCCTCCGGGCGGTCCAGACCCCGCAGGGCTTCGAACTCGCCACCCTCCGGCGCGCCCACGCGGCGGCGGCCTCCTTCGACGCCGGCCAGGCAGCCGCTGTCACCGACGACGCCATGCTGGTGGAGCTCCTCGGCGTCCCGGTCCACGCGGTGCGCGGCGCCAGCCAATCGCTGAAGATCACCACGCCGCTGGACCTGATCATTGCCGAGGGTCTCCTCGAAGGCCCGCTGGGCGCCCGCTGGGTGGAAGGCTGAGCATGTCCGGAAACCAGAACCCCCCGCCGCCCGTCATCCCGCGGACCGGAATCGGCATCGACGTCCACGCCTACGCCCCCGAGGACGCGCCCCAGCCGCTCTGGCTCGGTGGACTGTTCTGGGACGGGGAGCGCGGACTGTCCGGCCACTCCGACGGCGACCCGGTCGCGCATGCAGCCGCCGACGCCCTGTTTTCCGCCTGCGGCATCGGGGACCTCGGCACGCACTTCGGCACCGACCGCCCGGAGTACGCCGGGGCCTCCGGCGTGACCCTGCTGGCCGAGGCTGCACGGATCGTCCGCGCCGCGGGCTTCGAGATCGGGAACATCGCCGTGCAGTTCGTGGCCAACAGGCCCAAGTTCGGCCCCCGCCGGGAGGAGTCGCAGCGGGTCCTGGCCGAAGCCGCGGGCGCCCCGGTGAGTGTCTCGGCCACCACGAGTGACGGCCTGGGCTTCACCGGCCGCGGCGAAGGCATCTCAGCCACGGCGACGGCCCTCGTCTACCCCACCCGCTCGGCGTCTCCCGCGTCCGTCGCCTAGGCTGGAGGAAGACCCCTTCCCGCCACACCAGGAGACTCCCCGTGAAAAAGCTGCTGCCCGCCGTCGTCCTGCTGGCCGGACTGCTGATGACCGGCTGCGCCGCGACGCCGAAGATGAGCATCCCGGAAAGCTGCGCGTTCCTCAACCAGGACACCTTCGTCCCCACCGGCAACCAGCAGCAACAGGCCGAGCAGATCTCCAAGCACTACCAGGAGGTCGCGGACAAGGTCGCTCCCGAGGTGGCCGATCCGATCCAGAAGATGGCGGACATCATGGAGGAGGTGGCCGGCACCTCACTCGGGGCCAAGAGCGACGAACAGAACAAGCAGCTTGCCGAACAGATGAACAAGATCGGCGAGTACTGCAAGTAGGCGGCAGGAAGCGGTCCCACGCCGGGGCCGGATCCCGATCGGCTAATCTGGAGCGGTGACCCTGCGCTTCTATGACACTGCATCCGCCGAAGTCCGCGACTTCGTCCCCCTGGTTCCGGGCAAAGTGAGCCTCTACTATTGCGGTGCCACGGTGCAGGGCATGCCGCACGTCGGACACATCCGCTCCGCCATCGCTTTTGACCAGCTCACCCGCTGGCTTGAGTACCGCGCCTTCCGCGTCACCGTGGTCCGCAACGTCACCGACATCGACGACAAGATCCTCGCCAAGTCCGCCGCCTCCTTCGGGCCCGACTTCGAGGACGAACCGGGCGCCGTCCGGAATGAGGAATGGTGGGCACTCGCCTACCGTTTCGAGCAGGAATTTCTCAAGGCCTACGACACCCTGGGCGTCTCCCGCCCCACGTACGAACCGCGCGCCACCGGCCACATCCCGGAAATGCACGCCCTGATCCAGCAGCTGATCGAGCGCGGGCACGCCTACCCGGCCCCGGACGGTTCGGGTGATGTGTACTTCGACGTGCGCTCCTGGGCCAAGTACGGCTCGCTGACCCGGCAGAAGGTCGATGACATGCAGGGGGCCCCGGACGTGGAGGCCCAGTTCAGCAGCAGGAAAAAGGATCCCCGCGACTTCGCGCTCTGGAAGGGCCACCAGGAGGGGGAGCCGACGACGGCGAGCTGGGCCTCGCCGTGGGGCGCCGGCCGTCCGGGCTGGCACCTCGAATGCTCCGCGATGGTCACCAAGTACCTCGGCGCCGAGTTCGACATCCACGGCGGCGGCCTGGATCTCCGCTTCCCGCACCACGAAAACGAGATGGCGCAGTCCCAGGCTGCCGGCCACGGTTTCGCCAACTTCTGGATGCACAAAGGCATGGTGACCTACGCCGGCGAGAAGATGTCCAAGTCCCTCGGCAACACCGTCAGCCCCGCCGAGATGCTGGAGCTGGCCCCGCCG
>DATITT010000409.1:0-3774 GCA_035467435.1 Arthrobacter sp.
GTCTGGCTGAACCGCGGCGGGGAACCCGCCCAGGGCTTCACCGGCCGCGAGATCGGTTCCCTCTTGGAGCTACTGGCCTGACTGCAGAACGTACCCCCGGCTGTGATGCAAATAACGCCGGCGGTTATCGGCACGCAAAACCGCCGACCCGGCCGCGGGCGAGGGGCGCCTGTGCACAACTGTCGGGCTGCGGGCCGGCCCACAGTGGCGGATTCGCGGGGATTCTCCTGCCACCGCTGCGTAGAGCCCGCCACGGCCAGCTGGGTGCACTCATCCGGGGTGTGGACGGCCCGATTTGTGCAGACGGAAACTCTCGGGTAAAGTAATTACTCGTGCTGAGGCGCCGGGAGCGCGGGTTTAGACCCACGGATCCGGCCCGAAAGTTCCATTGGGATATGGTGTAATTGGCAACACTACGGTTTCTGGTACCGTCATTCTAGGTTCGAGTCCTGGTATCCCAGCTCTGAAAGAATCCGCGGAATACCGCGGCTGATCAGGGGTTTCGGATCGGTTCGCCGATTTGAAACACTTGCTGAGTGTATGAAATAATCGCTTAGCGCGAATGGCAGAAATGCTGTTCTGGAGAGTACGCGGCCCCATCGTATAGCGGCCTAGTACGCTGCCCTCTCACGGCGGTAACGCGGGTTCGAATCCCGCTGGGGTCACCAATGAAACGGTCCCGGGCATCAGCCCGGGGCCGTTTCTTGTTTTCTAACAACAGGTGGCTCTGGCCCGCCGTGAGATTTGCGTGCTTGTCGAAGCAGTTCCGGACGACGTGTGCTGTTTGAGGGTCCCAGCGGCACCGCCATTTGGATTCCCCTCAGGGAGCGTCGAGCGCCTAGACTGAGCCGAATGAAGGTACTGGTTACTGGCGGAGCCGGTTACATTGGCTCGCACACCACTCTGTCTCTGCTGAAGGGTGGCCATGATGTGGTCGTCTTGGACAATCTCAGCAATTCCAATGCAGAGTCACTCCGACGGGTCGAGGAGATATCGGGACGTCACGTCGACTTCCGAAAGGTTGACTTGCTGGACGTCGCCGCGCTGGACAAAGTGCTCAGCGATTTTCAATTCGACGCTGTCATTCACTTCGCTGGGCTGAAGGCTGTGGGCGAGTCCGTAGCCAAGCCCCTTGCCTACTACCAGAACAACGTCGTAGGGACGCTGAATCTCCTGCATGGCATGGATCGTGCGGGGGTAAGGACTCTTGTGTTCAGCTCGTCGGCAACCGTTTACGGCGCCTCGGAGCACGTCCCCTTGAACGAGGATGAACCGCTGGACGCCAGTAATCCCTACGGACGCACGAAGGAACAGATTGAAGACATCCTCTCGGACCTAGGTGCCGCTGACCCGCGCTGGCGGATCGCGTTGCTCCGTTACTTCAATCCAGCAGGTGCCCACTCCTCCGGTCGTATCGGCGAAGACCCCCAGGGAATCCCTAACAACCTCTTGCCTTTCGTCGCGCAGGTGGCCGTCGGCCGCCGGGAAAAAGTCACGGTGTTCGGCGCTGACTACCCGACACCGGACGGCACCGGGGTCCGCGACTACATCCACGTCATGGATCTCGCCGCCGGCCACATTGCCGCACTGGGGTTTCTGATCAGTCAGAGTGGCGTGTTCCGCTGGAACCTCGGTACTGGCCGCGGAGCCTCGGTACTGGAAGTCATTCAGGCGTTCGGCGACGCCGCCGGCCAGAGAATCAAGCACGAAATCGCTGGCAGGCGCCCGGGCGATGCCGCTATCAGTTATGCAGATCCTTCGGCGGCTTTGGCGGACCTGGACTGGTCGGCCAACAGGACCTTGGCCCAGATGTGTGAAGATCACTGGCGGTGGCAGAAGAATAACCCACTCGGTTACTCCAACGCCGAATAGTCGACTGGGATGATGTTTCGGTGAGATACGACGAAACGACGGGCCAGGCCGTTGAGCTGCTGGAAGCCGTCCGCAGGGACCTGGCTGCCACCTCCCTGCCCCTGGCGCTGCCCGGTGCGGACGAGGCCCGGCGGGACATCCGCAATGCCCTTGCCCAGCTCGAGGACTACATTCTGCCGCGCTACCGGAGCCTGGACGCGCCCCTGCTGGCCGTCGTGGGCGGATCCACCGGCGCCGGGAAATCAACTCTGGTCAACGGACTCGTCGGGCACGCCGTCACCCGGGCCGGTGCCATCCGGCCCACCACGCGCCAGCCCATCCTCCTGCACCACCCCGCCGACGGCCGCTGGTTCGAGGACCAGCGGGTCCTGCCGAGCCTGAGCCGGATCCGCGGCACGGTCAACCGCGAGCCGGTGCGCGCCCGCCAGGCCGGCCCCACCCCGGACCCTGCCGCCATCACGTCCCTGGTGCTGGTCGCCGATGCGGCGGTGCCGCAGGGTATCGCGCTGCTGGACGCTCCCGACGTCGACTCGATTTCTTCCGACAACCGCAGGCTTGCGGGGCAGCTGCTGGCCGCGGCCGACTTGTGGGTGTTCGTCACCACCGCCAACCGCTATGCGGACGCCGTTCCGTGGCGCCTGCTGCTGGACGCGGCCTCCCGGGACATCATGGTGGCGGTGGTCCTGGACCGGGTTCCCGCGGCCGCCGAGGCCGAGGTCAGCGCCGACCTGCAGTCAATGCTCAGCAGGGAGGGCCTGGGCGGGGCCCGCCTTTTCGTCGTCCCCGAGGCGGCACTGGACGGGCTGGGGATGCTGCCGCCCGCCGCCGTGGAGCCGTTGCGGCTCTGGCTGCAGGAACTCGCCGCGGACGCCGCCGGCCGCGCCGACATCGCCCGCCGGACGCTCAACGGGACCGTCAAGGCCCTGGGGAGCCGCGTCGAGGCGGTGGCGACGGCCGCCGAAGAACAGGAACACGCCGCCGACGTCCTCGCCGGGGACGCCCGGGACGCCTACCGGGACGCCGTGGCCAGAATCCTGGACGCCACCCGGGACGGCGCCCTGCTGCGCGGCGAGGTCCTGGCCCGCTGGCAGGACTTCGTGGGCACCGGCGAATTCTTCCGGGCCATGGAGCAGAACATCGGCCGAACCCGCGACCGGCTCGGTGCCTTCTTCCGGGGCGAACCGGCGCCTGCGGTGCGGGTGGAGACAGCGATCGAGACCGGCCTGCAGGCCGTCATCATCGATGAGGCAGCCAACGCGGCCGAAGAGGCGGACAGGCGCTGGCGCTCCGACCCGGCCGGCCGCCAGCTGCTGGGCAGCGACGATCTCTCCGGAACCTCCGACGGCTTCGCCGAGAAGGCAGCCGCCGAGATCCGGGCCTGGCAGGGGAGCCTCATGGAGCTGATCCGGACTGAAGGCCAGGGCAAACGCACCCGGGCCCGCTGGCTGTCCTTTGGCATCAACGGACTCGGGGCCGCCCTGATGATCGTGGTTTTCTCCATGACAGCCGGACTCACCGGGCTGGAGGTCGGCGTCGCCGGCGGCACCGCCGTCGCCGGGCAGCGGCTGCTGGAAGCGGTGTTCGGCGAGGACGCCGTGCGCCGGCTCGCCAAAACCGCCCGGGAGGACCTTCACGCGCGCTGCCAGAAGCTGCTCGAGGCCGAGCAGGAACGTTTCCTGGCCCGGCTCGAGAGCACCGGCGGGGCCGCCCCGCCGGCGCTCTCCGGCCATGCCGCGGCGCTGCGCCGGCTGGCGGCCTCCGCATGAGCCGCCATGGCGCCGCCGTCGAGGCCTCCCGGCTGGACCGCCGGCTTGAGGCACTGAACGAGGCACGCGAACTGGCGGCCGCGGCGCTCCCGGACGGCGTCCTGGACGGTGTGCTCCGGGTGCTGGACCGGGCCAG
>DATITT010000410.1:0-5079 GCA_035467435.1 Arthrobacter sp.
CAGAGGGTGGCGATGGCCACGTTGAGCAGGGCCAGCCCGCCGACAGAGTGGGCGAGGCCCGCGCCGACGTCCTCGCCCTTCTTGTACTTGCGGCGGCCGATGAAGGCCAGGACGCCCACGGCTACGGCCACGGCAAGCTTGACGCCGAGCTTGGCGTAGTCCGCCTCGATGTCCAGGGCCGGGATGAGCCCCATCAGGGCGATGCCGGTAAGGAGCTGCAGCATCGCGCCGTCGAACTGCCGGGGGTGCACGGTGGGCTTCTTCATCTGGCCGATCCAGATGCCCACGATCATGGCGGCGCCGACGATGTGCAGGAAGACCACGATGTTATAGACGATATTCATGGCCTCAGTCTAACCAGAAGATTCTACGCTCTGTAGTAAGACCCGCCCGGTCCGGGGACGAACCCCGCCGGCCAAAAACGGCGGCGGCAGCGCGGGTCCCGGTGGTTTCCCACCGGTGTCCGCACCGCCGCCGCCGCCGGTGGTCTTTGCCCCTGGAGGCTAGAGCCCCAGGTCGGCTTCGAAGGCGCCTTCCTCAAGGCGTGCCTTCAGCGTCTGCAGGAAGCGTCCCGCGTCGGCGCCGTCGACCAGCCGGTGGTCATACGTCAGGCAGAGGTACATCATCGAGCGGATGGCCAGCGAGTCATCGCCGTTCTCATCGGAGACCACGACGGCGCGCTTGACGATCGCCCCGGTGCCGAGGATGGCAACCTGCGGCTGGTTGATGACCGGAGTGTCGAACAGCGCGCCCACGGAACCGATGTTGGTGATGCTGAAGGTTCCGCCGGAGAGCTCGTCCGGGCCGATCTTGCCCTTGCGGGTGCGGTCCGCGACGTCGGCGATCTTGCCGGCCAGGCCGGCGAGGTTCAGGTTGCCGGCGTCGGCAATGACCGGAACCAGCAGGCCCTTGTCCGTGTCCACCGCAATCGCCAGGTGCTCGGCGTTGTGGTACGTGATCTCCTGCTTGTCCTCGTCGTAGGAGGCGTTGACCTTCGGGTGCTGCTTCAGGGCCTCGGCCACAGCCTTGGCGATGAAGGGCAGGAAGGTCAGCTTGGAGCCGTTCTGGGCCTGGAAGGAGTCCTTGGCCTTGGCGCGCAGCTTGGCGACCTTGGTCATGTCGACCTCGTGCACCTGGGTCAGCTGGGCGGAGACGTCCAGCGACTCGCGCATCCGGCGGGCAATGACCTGGCGGATCCGCGGCGCCTTCTGCACGGTGCCGCGCAGCGAGGACTGGTCAGCGGAGGGACGCGCAGCCGGAGCAGCGGACTGGGCCGGGGCAGCCGCGGCGGGCGCCGGGGCGGCCTTGGCTTCCGCTGCCGCCAGCACATCCTGCTTGCGGATGCGGCCGCCGACGCCGGTGCCGGCCAGCGAGGAGATGTCGACGCCCTGCTGGTTGGCCAGCTTGCGGACGAGCGGGGTGACGTAGCCGGACTCCGCAGACGCGGCCGCCGGGGCTGCTTCCTTTGCCGGTGCGGGGGCCTCCTGCTTGGGGGCTTCCTGCTTCGGTGCTTCCTGCTTCGGTGCCTCCTGCTTCGGTGCCTCCTGCTTGGGGGCTTCCTGTTTGGGGGCCGCAGCCGGAGCCGCTTCCTGCTTCGGAGCTGCTGCCGCTTCCTTCGGGGCTTCCTTGGCGGGAGCCGCAGCGGGCGCCGCGCCGGAGCCGATCACGGCGAGGACAGAACCGACCTCGGCCGTTTCGTCCTCGGCGACACGGATCTCCTGCAGGGTGCCGGCGACCGGTGACGGGATCTCGGTGTCGACCTTGTCGGTGGACACCTCGAGCAGCGGCTCGTCGACCTCGACGGTGTCGCCAATGCTCTTGAGCCAGCGGGTGACGGTGCCTTCGGTGACGCTCTCGCCCAGGGCGGGGAGCGTGACTTCGTGGCCTTCGCCGGCCGGAGCAGCGGACTCGGCGGCCGGTGCTTCGGCGGCAGGTGCTTCAGCCTCGGCGGCCGGCGCTTCGGCCGCGGAAGGGGACTCGGCGGCGGGAGCTTCGGCCTCAGCTGCCGGGGCTTCCTCAGCGGCGGGGGCTTCCTCAGCGGCGGGGGCTTCGCCCGAGCCGGCGGAACCGGAGCCGTCGCCAATGCGCACCAGCGGTGCGCCAACTTCAGCGGTCTCGTCTTCGGCGACGAGGATTTCCTCGATCACGCCGGCGATCGGAGAGGGGATCTCGGTGTCTACTTTGTCGGTGGAAACCTCGAGCAGCGGCTCGTCCACTTCTACCCGGTCACCTACCTGCTTGAGCCAGCGGGTGACGGTTCCTTCGGTGACACTCTCACCGAGGGCGGGCAAGTTAACGGATTCAGACATGTCGTCCCCGTTCTCCTTATTGATCTTTAGTGCGGATGATTGCTGCCTTGGTCGAGCTTAGTGCACCCGGCATTTGGGGCCGGGTGCACTGCGCCCTGAGTTCTTGCGGTGCTGCGGGCGGAACTGCTAGCCGTGCAGGGCCTTGCCGGCCAGGGCCAGGTGGGCCTCGCCCAGGGACTCGTTCTGGGTCGGGTGCGCGTGGACCAGCTGGGCCACGTCCTCCGGGTAGGCTTCCCAGTTCACGATCAGCTGGGCTTCGCCGACCTGCTCACCCATGCGGGCGCCGATCATATGGATGCCGACGACGGGGCCGTCCTTCTGGCGGACCAGCTTGACCAGGCCGCTGGTGCCCAGGATGGAGCTCTTGCCGTTGCCGGCGAGGTTGTATTCCTGGGTTTGGATCTGGTCGTCACCGAACTTGGCCTTGGCGGCCTTTTCCGTGTAGCCCACCGTGGCGATTTCGGGCTCGGAGTAGGTGACCTTCGGGATGTTGACGTCTTCGACGACAACCGGCTTCAGGCCGGCGATTTCCTCGGCGACGAAAATGCCCTGCTGGTAGCCGCGGTGTGCCAGCTGGAGACCCGGGACGATGTCGCCCACGGCGTAGATGTTGCCGACGCCGGTGTGCAGGCGTTCGTTGGTGATAACGAAGCCGCGGTCAACGGTCACGCCGGCTTCCTCGTAGCCGAGGTTGGCCGTGACGGCGCCGCGGCCGACGGCGACGAGCATAAGGTCGGCTTCGAAGGTCTTGCCGTCCACGAGGGTGACCTTCACGCCGTCGGCGTTCTGCTCCACGCCCTGGAAGAAGGTGCCGGTGGAGAACTTGATGCCGCGCTTCTTGAAAGCGCGCTCAAAGGCCTTGACGATCGTCGCGTCCTCGTTCGGAACCAGCGAGGGCAGGCCCTCGATGACGGTGACGTCGACGCCGAAGGACTTCCAGACGGAAGCGAACTCGACGCCGATTACGCCGCCGCCCAGGATGATCGCGCTCTTGGGGATGAAGTCCAGGGTGAGGGCTTCCTCGGAGGTGATGACCTTGCCGCCGATTTCCAGGCCCGGGAGGGTACGCGAGTAGGAGCCGGTGGCGAGGACAATGTTCTTGCCCTTGTACGCGGTGCCGTTCACAACGATGGTGTCGGTGCCCTGGAGCTTGCCTTCGCCCTCGATGACGGTGATGCCCTTTTTGGCCTTGATGAGACCCTGCAGGCCCTTGAACTTGCCGGCGATGATGCCGTCTTTGTAGGCGTTGACAGCGGTGATGTCGATGCTGTCAAGGGTGACGTTGACGCCGTACTTTGCCGAGTCACGGGCATGGTCGGCCAGTTCCGCGGAGTGCAGCAGGGCCTTGGTGGGGATACAGCCGGTGTGCAGGCAGGTGCCGCCGAGCTTGCCCTTTTCGATCAGGCCGACGGTGAGGCCGAGCTGAACGGCACGCAGGGCAGTTGCGTAGCCGCCGCTGCCGCCGCCGAGTACCAGGATGTCGAATTCTTGCGCAGTTGCCTGATCGGCCACTAAAACGCTCCCTCGCGTGAACGATGACACGAGAGTACGCATCATCTGGTCTTGGAACTTCCCTGCCGCGATTATGCCAGCAAGTAAGTTCCCTTTCATTTGTGACTACCGGTGTTCACCTTAGCGAACCACTAATACATGCTCCACCTTGCCATAGCGATTGTGGAGCGATTGTGTCCAGTCTCACGCGGCCCGGTGGCCGGGGCAGAGTGGCCCCGGCCACCGGGCGGCGCGGAGGGCTGGACGGAGTGCGCCTAGGCGGTTTTAGCCAGGATGTCCTCGACGTAGGCCACCAGCGTGCGCACGGTGCAACCCGTGCCCTGCTTGTGGTTGTAGCCGTAGGGGCTGCCGTTGTTGAACGACGGGCCGGCGATATCGATGTGGGCCCAGGGGATCGGCTCGCCGTCCTTGCCCTTGCCCACGAATTCGCGCAGGAAGACGGCCGCCGTCATCATGCCGCCGTGGCGTTCGCCGATGTTGGCGAGGTCCGCGACCTGCGAGTCGAGGCTGGGGCGCAGCTCTTCGGGCAGCGGCATCGGCCAGACCAGCTCGCCGGCGCGGTCGGCGGCGGCCTTGAGCGGGCCGGTGACGGAGTCGGCGCCCATCACGCCGGCGGTGCGGCCGCCGAGGGCGATCAGCTGTGCACCGGTAAGGGTGGCGACGTCGATGATGGCGTCCGGGAACTCCTGGCTTGCGGCGACGATGCCGTCCGCCATGACCAGCCGGCCCTCGGCATCGGTGTTGAGGACCTCGACGGTCTTGCCGCCGAACATGGTGAGTACATCGGCCGGGCGCTGGGCGGCGCCGGAGGGCATGTTCTCGGCGATGCAGAGCCAGGCGGTCGCCTTGACGGGCAGGCCGAGGCCGGCGATGGCCAGCACGCTGTTAAGGACGACGGCGGCGCCCGCCATGTCGGACTTCATGTCGCCCATGCCAAGGGCCGGTTTGATCGAAATTCCGCCGGTGTCGAAGGTGATGCCCTTGCCCACGAGGGCGATCTTGGCGGTGGCCCGGGCGGGGGAATATTCGACCTTGACCAGGCGCGGCTGCCGGGTGGAACCCTTGCCGACGCCGAGGATGCCGCCGAAGCCTTCCTTGTCCAGGCGCTTCTCGTCCCACACGGTGACCTTGACGGGAAGGCCCTTGGACAGTTCCTTGGCGGCTTCCGCGAAGGATTCGGGGTAGAGGTGGCTCGGCGGCTGGTTGACCAGGGAGCGGGTCGCGTTAACGGCCTTGCCGATCAGGGCGGCACGGTCCA
>DATITT010000411.1:0-2905 GCA_035467435.1 Arthrobacter sp.
CCGATGGGAAATTTCCGCTGATGCAGCCTTCAAGAAAGTGGTGGCCCGCGGTACCGTGGCCACGGGCCCGGCCCGGGACCACACAGTGAAGGTCGTGGCGGCAGGGTTGGCTCCTGCCACGAGCCACTGGTACCGGTTCACTCTCGGGAAGAAGATCTCCCCCGTGGGCCGCACCCGGACCGCACCGGCCGCTGGCGCCGCGGTGGCCCGGTTGAAATTCGGAGTGGTCTCCTGCGCCAACTGGCAGGCGGGATACTTCTCTTCCTACCGCCACCTGGCAGCACGCGGCGATCTCGACGCCGTCCTTCACCTGGGGGACTACCTCTACGAATACGCACCCGGTGACTACCAGGCCCGCGACGTTGTGGTCCGCCCGCACGATCCCGCCCTCGAGATGACCCGGCTGGCGCACTACCGCCGCCGCCATGCCCAGTACAAGACGGATGCCGACCTCCAGTCGCTGCACGCGGCGGCCCCGTTCATCGTGACCTGGGACGATCACGAATCGGCCAACGACGCCTGGAAGGGCGGCGCCGAAAACCACACCGAAGGCACCGAAGGCGCCTGGAGCGAGCGTTTCGCCGCCGCACACCAGGCTTACGCCGAGTGGATGCCTGTGCGCTATGAGCCGGGCGGCCAGCTCTACCGCCGCCTGGACTTCGGCTCCCTGGCCAGCCTGTCCATGCTGGACCTGCGCTCCTACCGTGACCAGCAAGCCGCCAACGGTGCGGATCCCTCGATCAGCAGCCCCGCCCGCACCATCACGGGCGCCGCACAGATGGACTGGCTGCTGGGAAACCTCACGCCCTCGGGCCCGCAGTGGAAGCTCGTGGGCAACCCCGTCATGATTGCGCCCGTCCGCATACCCTCGACCCTGAGCACCGCAGAGCTGGCCGGTGTGCAAAAGCTGATGGGCGGGACGAGTATCAGCGGCGTGCCGTACAACGTGGACCAGTGGGACGGCTATGAAGTGGACCGCAACCGCGTGGTCCGCCACCTGCGCGATAACGCCGTCAAGGACACCGTGTTCCTCACCGGCGACATCCACTCCGGCTGGGCCTGTGACATCCCCGCGGATCCGGCCACCTACCCGGCCACCGGCGATTCCGTGGCCGCGGAATTGGTCTGCACCTCTGTCACGAGCGACAACCTCGACGACATCCTGAACGTTCCGCCCCGCACCGGATCCGTCGTCGTGGAGAACGCCATCAAGGCGGCCAACCCGCACGTCAAGTACCTGGACTTTGACTCGCACGGCTACTCCGTCCTGGACGTGACCGCCGCAGGCGTTCGGATGGACTGGTACGTCCTCGCCGAGCGCACCTCCGCCGGCTCAGGCGCCACACTGTCCACATCATTCAATGTCCAAGCCAGCACCGGCAAGGTCGCGCAAACGCAAGGAGGACTCCAGTGAGCCGTTCACCGCAGCAGGGCACACCCGCAGGCCACAGGCTTTCGACGCCGGGACGCCGGCAATTTCTGCAAATCGCCGCTGCCGGCGGGGCCGCCGTCGTCCTTTCAGCGGCGCAGGGCACCGCCTGGGCAGCCCCGGCGACGAGCCGCACCCGAAGCTACGTGCTGGTGGTGGACGGATGCCGGCCGGATGAGATCACTCCCGCGCTGACGCCGAGGCTGGCAGCACTTCGCGATGCTGGCACCAATTTCCCTGCGGCACGCTCGCTTCCGGTGATGGAGACCATTCCCAACCACGTCATGATGATGACGGGTGTGCGCCCGGACCGGTCGGGCGTGCCGGCCAACGCCATCTTCGACCGGGCCGAGAACGTGCTCCGCGACCTCGACCGGCCCGCGGACCTGCACTTCCCGACCCTCCTGGAGCGGCTGCAGGAGCGCGGGCTCACGACCGGATCGGTGCTCAGCAAGAAGTACCTGTATGGCATCTTCGGTGCAAGGGCAAGCTACCGGTGGGAACCCCAGCCGGTGCTTCCGGTGACCGGCCACGCGCCCGACGCCGCCACTATGGACGCTCTGCTGGCGATGGTGAGCGGCCCGGACCCGGACTTTGTGTTCACCAACCTGGGCGACATCGACCGCGTGGGCCATTCGGACGTTTCCGGAACCACGTTGCGGGCGGCGCGTGAGGCCGCGCTCGCGGCCACGGATATGCAGGTGGGCCGTTTCGTCGACCACCTCAAGAACGCCGGCAAGTGGGACTCCAGTGTGTTGATGGTGCTCGCCGACCATTCCATGGACTGGTCCATCCCCAGCAACCTCATCTCGATCAACCTCATCCTCCAGTCCCGTCCGGAGCTGCAGTCGAACATCACGATTGCCCAGAACGGCGGCGCGGACCTGCTCTACTGGACCGGCCCCGAACCGGACCGCAAAGCCGGACTGGCCGCCGTCGAACAGCTGGTCAGCGCGCATGACGGCGTGCTGTCGGTCAACGAGCCGGCGGACCTCCGGCTGGGCGACGAGGCCGGAGACCTGGTGGCCTACTGCCGCGCGGGCTGGCGCTTCTCCGATCCGTACGTGGCATCCAACCCCATCCCGGGCAACCACGGGCACCCCGCCACGGAGCCAATTCCGTTCTTCGTCTCCGGCGGAAGTCCGCGGGTGGTGAAGAGGTCGGTGTCCTCCGACGCCGCCCGGACCGCCGACGTCGCGCCGACCATCGGCGGGATTTACGGGCTGAAGCCTCCTGCCGGCGGCTACGACGGAACGGCCCGGAGGTCCGCCTTCACCCGGTAGCCCGGTTTGCCTCCCCGGCTCCCGATAAGACAACGCGGGGTCATTTCGCGCCCATCCCATACCCCTGGATGGGCGCGAAGTGACCCCGCATTGGTGTCTGCCGGGTGCAAACATTGCGTCGCCTGTCCTCACTTTGTTAGTATGTCAGGACAAACTTCTGAGGAGTGGCGAGTGTCTTTCATGCGAATCGACG
>DATITT010000412.1:0-7456 GCA_035467435.1 Arthrobacter sp.
GCAACGAGTGGACACAAAGCCATCATGTCCACCGGCCCGACCCAGCACGGGACATGCCCAGTGGTGGGGCAGGGCGAGCGGGGGACATGCTCCTGCGTGGTCTCCGGGCCTGCGGGACATGCCCAGTCCCCGCGGCAACGAGTGGACACAAAGCCATCACGTCCACCGGCCCGACCCAGCACGGGACATGCCCAGTCGCAGGGCGGGGTGAGCGGGGGGGGCATGTCCAGCGGGAACCCGAGCCTGCGGCGCCTGCGGCGTGTCAGCGCTCGCGCTGGGGTGCTCCGGCCACGGTCTTGGCCGCCTCGACCTCGAGCATGAGCTGGCCGTCTTCCTCGACTAGCTTCGGCTGGTAAACGTGGGCCTTGCGCTTGTAGCTCAGGTAGGCGATGCAGCCGTTCGCGGAGGCCATCTTCTCGAGCATGATCTCCGAGCCGGGCACCAGCAGCTGGCCGAGGTTGCGTCCGACGGTGTTTTCCTGGCCCACCTCATCGCCGAGCGCGGAGCTGTTCCGTCCCTCGATGACCCTGCGGACACACACCCAGCGGCCCCATACGCCCTTGCTGGCCAGCAATGACGGCTGCTGGTTCATCGGCACCGTGGCCGCGAAATAGCGGGTATTGAAGCGGCGGTGCGCGAAGTCCGGGCTGAGCCAGTTGACCAGGGGCTTGAGCAGGTCCGTGCGCACCAAGAGTCCGCGTTTGGCGAGCACGTCCGTGAAGGACTTCTCCTGCTCCGCCACAGCCACCCGGGCCCGCATCCATTCAGTCTTGGAAGTGGCTTCCACCGTGGTGGACAGGTCCGGTCCGGCCAGGAGGATGCCGGTTTCCTCGAACAGTTCACGGATGGCGCCGATCACATGGCGGCGCGCCAGGCCGACGTCGGCCGTCCCCATCTGCTCGGCCCAATGCTGCGGCGAGGGGCCAAGCCAGCCGACGGCGTCGTCATCGGAGGCCTCCAGCGACCCGCCGGGAAAGGCAAGGACACCCAGCGGAGAGGACCCGGGCCGGTACCCCAGCCAGGTCTCCAGTCCCGTGGGCGAGTCGCGCAGCAGCACTACCGAGGACGCGAACCGGGCCGCGCGGGGGGTCCGTTCGCCGTGTTCGAGCCAGCTGCGGGCCGCCCCCTCAAGATCCGGGGGAAGGGCAAACAGGCGTCGGGCTAACTGGGGCACGGGAAACTGACCTGGACCTAGGCGAATTCAGCGATCAGTTCGACTTCAACCGGCGAGTCGAGCGGAAGGACAGCAACGCCGACGGCGGAGCGGGCGTGCTGGCCGGCGTCGCCGAGGACCCTGCCGAGCAGTTCGGACGCGCCGTTGATCACACCGGGCTGGCCGGTGAAGGTCGGGTCAGAGGAGACGAACCCGACAACCTTGACGATCCGGGTGATCCGGTCCAGGTCCCCGATGACGCTCTTGACGGCAGCCAGGGCGTTGACGGCGCACACCGCGGCGTACTGCTTGGCGGCTTCCGGCGAGACCGTGGCCTCGTCCGAGGCGCCTTCGGTGCCGGAGGAGACCTTGCCGGTCGCCTCGAGCTTGCCGTTGATGAACGGCAGCTGGCCGGAGGTGTAGACGTGGTTGCCGGAGATCACGGCGGGGACGTAGGCGGCAACCGGGGCGGCCACCTCCGGCAGGGTCAGGCCGAGCTCGGCCAGGCGCTGCTCGACGGCGGACGGCGCGCCCGCCCCGGCGGCGCTGCGGGCCGGTGTTCCGGGGGCTGCGGAGGCGCCCGGGGCGGCAGATGCGGGGGTGCTCATGGCTACTGCTTCTCCCGCTTCAGGTAGGCAACCAGGCCGTTCCCCTCGGGCCCGGGGACAACCTGGACGAGCTCCCAGCCGTCGTCACCCCACTGGTCCAAAATCTGCTTTGTGGCGTGGATAATGAGCGGAATCGTGGCGTACTCCCATTTGGTCATGAGCTAAAGCCTAGTCCTTGCCGGTAAAGTGGAAAACATGGCGACTGGTAAAAACCCTTTATTTGACACGGCCACCACCCTCGGAAAGCTCCTTCTTTTCCTGGGCGTGAGCGCCATTTGTGGCGTCCTGGTGGCGGGACTGCTGGTCCCTGCGGCCGCTGTCACCGGCAGCTCGGCCAGCGGATCGATCAAGTTCTTCGAGACCCTGCCGGCCGAACTGCAGGTCGACCCGCCGAGCCAGTCGACGTCGATCCTGGCCTCCGACGGCAGCGTGATCGCCAACCTCTACGCCGAGAACCGCACCCGGGTCTCCCTCGACGAGATGTCGCCGTTCGTTAAGGACGCGGTCATCGCCATCGAGGACAGCCGTTTCTATGAGCACGGCGGCGTGGACACCACCGGCATCATGCGCGCCCTCGTCAGCACGGCCCGCGGCAACCGGCAGGGCGCATCGACCATCACCCAGCAGTACGTGAACAACGTCATCAACTCCTCCCTCGAGGCCGAGGGAAAGAGCGACCAGGTCCTGCTGAACGGTGTGAACAAGGGCGTCGGCGACAAGCTGCGGGAAATGAAGCTCGCCATCGCGCTGGAGAAGAAGTTCTCCAAGGAGCAGATCCTTGAGGGCTACCTCAACATCGTGTTCTTCAACCGGGACGCCTACGGCATCGAGGCCGCCTCCAAGTTCTTCTTCAGCACCACCGCCAAGGACCTGTCCCTGCCGCAGGCCGCGCTGCTGGCCGGCCTGGTCAACAGCCCGTCCTACTTCGACCCGATCAACAACCCGGAGAACGCCAAGTCCCGCCGCGACCTGGTGCTCCAGTCCATGCTGACCCAGGGCAAGATCCAGCAGGCCGATTACGACGCCGCCGTGGCCACACCGGTGGAAACGAAGATCACGCCGGCGCGCCAGGGCTGCGCCTACTCCGCGACGGCCCCCTACTTCTGCGACTACGTGCTGCACCTGCTGCTGAACAACCCGGAGTACGGCGCCGACGCCGACGAGCGCGAGCGGAAGGTCTTCCGCGGCGGGCTGACCATCAAGACCACGCTGGACCCGAACGCCCAGGCCGTGGCGCAGGCCCAGGTTGAGGCCTCCGCCGGGGAGAACCCGGACAAGTGGGGCGCCTCGCTGGTCTCCGTGCAGCCGGGCTCGGGCAAGATCATCTCGATGGCCCAGAACACGCAGTTCCTGGAGGCCGAGGGCAAGTTCAACAACGTCATCAACTTCAACGTGGACATGCGGGACGCCGAGGGCAACGACCTCGGCGGCCTGGGCGGTTTCCAGCCCGGTTCCACGATGAAGCCGTTCACCTTCGCGCAGTGGCTCGACGAGGGCAAGTCCATGAGCACGGTCCTCAACGGCTCCGTGCGCAGGTACCCGCTGAACTACCGGTGGAAGAACACCTGCCCCACCCGGGTGGACGGTGCCTACAATTCGGCGGAAGAGCGCCTCGGTGCGGCCAAGGACCTGCAGAACGCCGAAGACGGCTATTACAAGAACATGAGCGTCGTTGACGGCCTGGCAAACTCGATTAACACCATGACCTTCGCCACGGCGGCGCAGGTCGACCTCTGCGGCATCCAGAAGATCGTCGACGCCACGGGAATCCACGCCGGCCAGACCAACGAGCCCGTTCCGATGACGCGCCTGTCCAACCTGCTCGGCGCCACCCAGACCTCGCCGCTGACCATGGCCAGCGCGTTCGCCACCTTCGCGAACGACGGTGAATACTGCGAGCCGATCGCGATTGAATCGGTGACCGATGCGAGCGGCGCACAGCTGCCGGCCCAGTCCACCAGCTGCCGCGACGCGATCAAACCCGAGGTTGCCCGCGGCGTGAGCTACGCGCTGCAGGAAGTCCTCAACCGCGGCTCCGGCTCGCTGATCAAGCCGCGCATCTCCACCCGGACCAGCTTCCCGATCGCCGCCAAGACCGGCACCAACGACCCCAACAACTCCACCTGGGTCGTCGGCTACACCAGCGGCCTGGCGACGGCTTCCTGGTTCGGCGACGCGCTGGGCGGCCAGGACCGGCCGGGGCGCGACCTGACCCTCAACGGCAAGTTCTACAAGGCGATCGACGGTTACATGATCGCGGGCCCGCAGTTCTCGAACTACATGACCGAGGTGGCGCCGGCCTACGGCACCGACCCGTTCAAAGCCCCGCCGTCAAACCTGGTGACCGGTCCGGCACCCCGGCAGCCCAAGCAGGCGACGCCGGCGCCGTCCCGCCCGGCGCCGTCCAGCCCGGAGCGGAGTGAGCCCTCCCCGGATGAGCCTGCCCCGGGTGAGCCCGCCCCGGATGAGCCTGCGCCGAGTGAGCCCGCTCCGCCGGGCCAGGACAAGAAGGAAGACGAGCCCAACCCGTGACCGGGCTTGACTCGCTGGCCAGCCGCGCCCGGAGCATCGGGCGCGGCTTTGCCGTCGCCGCCGCCGCCGGCGTCGTGACCGGTGCCGCCGCCACCGGATACGGGCTGTGGGAGAAGAACCAGTTTGTCCTGCGCGAGGAGACCCTGCCGGTCCTCCCGGCCGGCTTCGGCCCCATCCGGGTGCTGCACCTGAGCGACATCCATTTCGTGCCCGGCCAGCACCGGAAGGCCGAATGGCTGTCCTCGCTGGCGGCGCTGAAGCCTGACCTGGTGGTGAACACCGGCGACAACCTCAGCCACGTCAAGGCAGTGGAACCCCTGCTGGAATCGCTGCGCCCGCTGATGGAGTTCCCCGGCGTCTTCGTTCCCGGCTCCAACGACTACTTCGCGCCGCGGCTGAAAAACCCCGCGTCATACTTCCTGGGGCCGTCCTCGAAGCCCAAGGACCCGGCACAGCTGGACTGGCCGCGGCTCCGGGCCGGCTTCGGCATGGGCGGCTGGGTGGACCTGACCAACCGCTGCCAGTCGCTCGTGATCAGGGGCCTGCGCGTTGACTTTTCCGGCGTGGACGATCCGCACCTGGGCCTCGAACGGTACGCCGGCTGGCCCCGGGGCACCAAGGGCCAGGACACCAGGCCGCACCTGCGGGTCGCCGTCATCCATGCCCCGTACCAGCGCGTGCTGGACCACTTCACCGGGGACGGCGCCGACCTGCTGCTCGCCGGGCACACCCACGGTGGCCAGATCTGCGTGCCGGGTTTCGGGGCCATCGTCGCCAACTGCGACCTCCCGACCTGGCGCGCCAAGGGCCTGCACGATTGGGAAAGCAAGGGACGCACGACGCCGGTGAACGTCTCCGGCGGCATCGGCACCTCGCGCTTCGCCCCGGTCCGGATAGCCTGCAAGCCCGAAGCCGTGCTGCTCACGCTCACTGCCCGTTCCTGAGCCCGCCCCGCTCCCCCGCCGCCACGGGACATGCCCTCCCCTGGGCGCCACGGCTGGACATAGTGGGCCTATGTCCACTCCCCGCGGCAGGGACCGGACATGTCCCGCGGCGCGAGTGAGCTCAGGTCCACTCCCCGCGCCTGCAACGGGACATGTCCCGCGGCAACGGCGCGCCTCGCGGGCATTGCGGAATGTAATTACTGGGCGAGATCCTGATGCTGTCCATTTTCATGTGAACCCGGTCACCCGATGGCCTAGGGTAGTTGCTACAGGAAACTACATCCAGTTGCGTTAGATATCCGCACGTGCGTTTTAAGAAGCAGGCATGGCCAAGCAGACCTCATTTTTCTCCTCCATCAGCCGTCTCTATCCCCACGTCAAGCCGATCATTCCGCGGCTCCTCCTGGGGCTGCTCTGCGCCCTGCTCGCCAGCGTGGTGGCCCTGACCATCCCCCAGGTGCTGCGGGTGCTGGTCAACGAGTCGCTCCAGCCCGGCGGCAGCGCGGACGCGGTCTGGATCGCCTCCCTCGTCATCCTGGGCCTCGGCATCGCCGAAGCAGGCCTCGTGGCGCTGCGCCGGCAGTTCGTGATCAACCCCGCCACCACGGTGGAGACACGGATGCGGGTGTCCCTCTACGACCATCTGCAGGACCTGACGGTCTCCTTCCACGACCGCTGGGGCTCCGGGCAGTTGCTCTCCCGCGCGATGACGGACCTGAACTTCCTGCGCCGCTGGATGGCCTTCGGCGCCATCATGCTCGTGGTGACCACCCTGACCGTGGTCATCGGGGTCGTGGTGATGTTCACGATGAGCTGGCAGCTGGCGCTGATCTTCCTCGCCGCCGCGGTGCCAATTATGATCTACGGTTTCCGGTTCCGCACCCGCTTCAGCAAGGTGGCCCGCCGCAGCCAGGACCAGGCCGGCGACCTCGCCACCACGGTCGAGGAATCGGTCCACGGGATCCGCGTGCTCAAGGCGTTCGGCCGCAGCCGCGAGGCACTGGAGAACTTCAACGAACAGGCCGAGGAGCTCCGCCAGACCGAGATCGTCAAGGCCAAGCACCTCGCGACCTTCAGCCTCGTCGTCACCCTCCTGCCCGAGCTGGCCCTCGGTGCCGGCCTCGTCGTCGGCATTATGCTGGCCTCCACCGGCGAGCTGAGCATCGGCGCCCTCGTGGCGTTCTTCGCCACCGCCGCCGTGATCGCCACCCCGGTGGAGTTCTCCGGCATGCTGCTGGCCATGGCCCTCACCGCCAAGACCGCCGTGGACCGGCACTTCGAGGTCATGGACTCGGCGAACACCATCACCAGCCCCGAACAGCCCCGCCGCCCCGCCGAGCTGAAGGGCGCCCTCAGCTTCAACAGCGCCACCTTCGCCTACGAGGACGCCCCGGACAAACCGATCCTCAAAGACATCAATCTGGACATCAAACCCGGCGAAACCATGGCCCTGGTGGGAATCACGGGCAGCGGCAAGAGCGCCCTGCTCCAGCTGGTCCCCCGGCTCTACGAGGTCACCGACGGTTCCATCACCATCGACGGGGTGGACCTGCGCGAATTCAGCGTCGAGGAGCTCCGCACAGTCGTCGCCGTCGCGTTCGAGGACACCACCCTGTTCTCCAGCTCGGTCCGGGACAACGTTCTCCTCGGCGCCCCGGCCGGCCTCCCGGCCGAACGCCGCGAGGCCGCCCTCGAGGAGGCGCTCGACGTCGCCCAGGCCCACTTCGCCTACTCGCTCCCGGACGGCCTGGACACCCTGATCGGCGACGAAGGCCTCAGCCTGTCCGGCGGGCAGCGGCAGCGCATCGCCCTGGCCCGGGCCATCGCCGCCCGGCCCAAGGTCCTGGTCCTGGACGATCCGCTCTCCGCCCTCGACGTCCACACCGAGGAACTCGTCGAGACCAGGCTGCGGGAGGTCCTCGCCGACACCACGACGCTGATCGTGGCCCACCGGCCCTCCACCGTGGCGCTGGCGGACCGGGTGGCGCTGCTCGAGGACGGCCGGATCACTGCGGTCGGCACCCACACCGAACTGCTCGCGGAGAACCACCACTACCGCTACGTGATCGCCAGCCTCGACCCGGAACCACGGGACCTGGACTCCGATCTGCTTGATTCAGAACTGACAGGCCTCAACGCCGAGGAGGTTTCCCGATGAGCAGCGCAACCTTCGGCACCGCGAACGAGGACAACGCGCACCTGTCCAAGAGCGAGAGCAA
>DATITT010000413.1:0-2209 GCA_035467435.1 Arthrobacter sp.
GCCTACCTGAGCGAGGCCCCGGAACCGGAACTCCGGCTGGCCCTGCAGGACCTTGCCGCGGTTCCCGGTTACCTGCCCTCCGTGTCGGCATGGGCGCGGTCCGCCGCCGCCGTCGTCGAACGCCATCCGGAGGGGACACCGTCCCTGGGGATCCCCACCTGGTTCTACGGGCACGAGCCGCCGAATTTCTTCGCCACCCACATTGCCAAGTACTTCGCCAACGCCGTCCGCGAGGCCATCCTGCTGGAACTGTGCAACGGCGGCATTGTGTTCCTGCCGGGCTCCGGGGGCACCGTGCAGGAGATCTTCCAGGATGCCTGCGAGAACTACTACGGCACCCCGGAGACCATCATGCCGATGGTGCTGGTGGGGAAGGAGCACTGGCTGCGGCGCTATCCGGCGTGGCCCCTGCTGCAGAGCCTTGCCGCCGGGCGGCAGATGGAAAGCCGGATCTTCCTGGTGGACACCGTGGAGGAAGCGCTCGCCGTCCTGGACCGCTAGGTGCCTAAAGGTCCTGGCGGCACTGCGCCGAGGCCAGCTCGTACAGGCCGTTCAGGTCCCCTGCGGCCAGGCCGTCCGGGGCGCCGATCTCGGGATACATCAGCTGCGCCGGGTCGTCCACATGATCCAGGCCCATGACATGGCCGAGTTCGTGCAGGATCACCGCGGTGGCGTACGCGGCCCCGTCCCTCCGGCTGAGGTCCTCGGCGATCTGCGGGGCATCGAGTTCCAGGCTGCCGGTGACCAGGCTCTTGGGCCCGTCGCCGAAGCTGAAGTGGGTGCTGCCTCCGGTGCCGATCACCGGTCCCGCGAGCTGTGGGGCCAGTTCCGGGGTGGTCCACGCGATCAGCAGCGGTGCCCAGCGGTCCCCGTAGACGTCCTGCTGGTACGGGACGCGGGACGGGGACGGCGCTTCGGTGCTCGACCCGTCGTCGACGAACCTGATCCCGGTGGCGCGGGATATCGTCCCGATCGCCTCCTCGACCAGGCGCTCGGCGCCCTCCGGAGCGAGCGCCGCGTTCACCACATAGTGCAGCGGCCGGCAGGGCGAATAGCCCACCGGAGTGCCGTCGTCGTTGAGGGCCAGGAACCTGTAGGAGCTGCTGGCAGCGGCCGGCTTCTGCGGGCGCCCAAGCGGCTCGTCCTGCTCCCCGGCGCCGGGCGGGGGTGTGTCCGTGTGCACGGCCTCAACGGTCGCCGGCCGCCCGGGCTGGCCCGGCGGGCCTGCCGTAGCCTGGCCTGGCCCGGCCCCGCGGCTGACGTCGAACAGTCCGGCGAACCGCGGATCCCCAGAGACGAAGCCGGCAGCCAGGAACGCGGCGCCGGCAATCAGGGTGGCGGGGGCGAGGCCACGGACGATCCGCCACGCGGTGCGGGAGCCGCTGCGCCGCGGTGTCCGGTCCCGGTACTCAGGACCATCCACTAGGCGACCACGGCGCCGAAGGCCAGGCCCAGCAGATACGTCACACCCGCCGCGCCCATGCCGATGGCCAGCTGGCGGAGGCCGCGGGAGGTCGGGGAGGTGCCGGAGAGGAGCCCGACGACGCCGCCGGTGAACAGCAGCGCCAGGCCCACCAGGACGGCCGACAGCACGAGCGCCGCAACGCCGGTCATGCCCAGGACGAAGGGCAGGATCGGCACGATGGCGCCGGAGGCGAAGAAGCAGAAGCTCGACGCGGCCGCTCCCCAGGCGGTGCCGACGGCTTCGTGCCCGTCACGCGCTTCCGGCAGTTCCGGCTGCAGCGAAAGGCTGGGATCGCAATCGCAGTCGCGCAGGCCCATCCGCTCCGCGACGCGGTGTTCGGCGGCCTCCCGCGACATGCCGCGGGCCAGGTAGACCAGCAGGAGTTCGTTGTGTTCGATGTCCAGCGACGGGGCGGCGGCCAGGGTGATCTGGGTGGGGCGGGTGGCCGCCAGGAGTTCGCGCTGGGAGCGCACGGAAATGTACTCGCCCGCTCCCATGGAGAGCGCCCCGGCCAGGAGCCCGGCGACACCGCTGAGCAGGACCACGGAGCTGCCCACGCCGGAGGCGGCCATGCCCATAACGAGGGAAAGGTTGCTGACCAGCCCGTCGTTGGCGCCGAAGACGGCCGCGCGGAAGGTGCCCGCCAGCCGGTTGCGGCCCCGGGTGGCGAGCCCGCGAACGACTTCCTCGTGGATCTGTTCGTCGGCGACCATGGCCGGGGTGGCGGTGGGGTCGGTGGCGTAC
>DATITT010000414.1:0-6188 GCA_035467435.1 Arthrobacter sp.
CCCGGTGACTTGCTGGAACCCGGCTATAGCTCGAATTTCGGCGAGAGAAAGAGGGCCAACTACATCTACTTGACCGCAACCCTTGATGCGGCCACGTGGGGAGCCGAACTCGGGGTGGGCGAGGGGCCCGGCAGAATCTACCGTGTGGAACCGACGGGCCCCCTTGAGGATGACCCCAATCTGACCGACAAGAAGTTCCCGGGCAACCCGACGAGGTCTTACCGCACCCGGGAGCCACTGCGGGTAGTTGGCGAGATCTTGGATTGGCAGCCGCACTCCCCCAAGGTGCTTCAGGACATGCGGAATCACCTTGAACAACTCAAGCGGCTTGGCATCGAGGCAATCAACGACTGACCTACGGCCCTCAGCAGCCGTCGCCGTCGTACACGTTCCCGCTACCCTTGCGGATCTGCGCGGCGCAGGCGCTCCGGCGCTACGGGACTTCCCGTAGCGCCGGAGCGCTTCCGCATCATGCGGGCGCACGGGAACGGGCCGGGCGACTCAGCTGTTCTGCAGGTCCGAGTGGTGCTCGGCGACGACGTTCGGGTGGGCCCGCAGCCGGTAGCGCAGGGCGTTGTCCCCGTAGGTTTCGAGAATGGGGCTGTTCGTCGGATCAACGGACAGGCCGCGGGCCTTGGCCTGGAACTCCGGGCTGACCGCGAGCTGCGGCATCGTCGCGTCCAGCGCCGGGTTGAAGAAGAACGGAAGCGAGATGCGGTCAGTACCGCGCAGGGGCGAGATCACCCGGTGCAGGGTCGCCTTGAGGTAGCCGTTGGTCGCCAGTTCGAGCATTTCACCGATATTGACGACGAACGTTCCCGGTACCTGAGGGGCGTCGATCCACTGCCCCTGGTACTCCACCTGCAGCCCTCCCTTTTCGGGCTCCACGAGCAGCAGCGTCAGCACCCCGCCGTCGCGGTGCGAGCCCACTCCCTGCTTGGGCTCCGGGTTGGACTCCCCCGGATACCGCACAATTTTTAGCAGGGGGAAGGACCGTGCGGCGAAAGCCTCGTCGAAAGTGTCTTCGGGCGCCCCGAGGGACACCGCCAGGGCACGCAGGAGGGTCAGCGAAATGGCGCTCAGCCGCTCGGTCCACTCCAGGACAATGCCCCGCATTTCGGGGAGGGCTTCCGGCCACAAGTTGGGGCCCTCAAGACGCCAGTAGTCGGCGACGCCCGGCCCCGGATCCACCACAGCACGCTCGACGCCGATATCGATCTGCTCGCGCCAGTCGACGGCGCCGTCCGTGAGCTCGCCGCCGACCCTGGTGTAACCCCGGAACTGCGGGCTGTTGACGTTCTCGACCGCGAGTTTCTGCTCCTCGGGCAGCTCGAAGAAGTGTCGGGAGACCTCGAGCATGGAATCCGTCAGTTCCTGCGGGACCCCGTGTCCGGCCAGGTAGAGGAAACCGACCTCGTGCATGGCGTTGCGCAGGTCGTCACGAAACCGCGAGGCTTCCTCCGTGCCCGCGCTCAATCGGGATAGGTCCAGGACCGGCAATGATTCGAGGAGCACTTTGATAGTCCTTTTCGCTGAACTTGGCAAGCTGGAGGCCGTACTTTCTTCAATGTTACGGACTTGAGGGTGGCGAGGGACATGAACGTGTCGAATTAAGACATTCGGGCGGTTCCGGCGGTCTCCGTCATTTCGACACCCGTGCAACCGTCCGGACGGTGCGGACGGCGGGCCGGGACGTACGGGAGGCTCGGGCGGATTGCCGGGCACGTCGATGGATGACATGCTCGGCCACGGCCAGGTTGATCACCCATGCCGCCGTCATCAGCAGCGCCCGGGTCAGCTCGCCGGGCGTTCCCACGAGCAGTATCCACGGCAGAATCACCAGGGCCTGGGTTCCTGCAGCGACGCCGATCGCATAACCGCGCGTCATCCACGCGCCATGCCGGACGAAATCCCGGCGCCTGATCGCGGTCACCCCAAGGACGATACTCGCCAGCATGGCTGAGCCGAAGAGCAGCCGAACCGGGACGTCAGTATCGCCATCCGGGAGGGGGTAGAAGGCCGACATCCACAGTCCGGAGAGGGCGGACAGAAGGCCGGCGGGGATGAGGATTCCTCCGGCGATGCGGTGCCAGCCGCGCCTGCCCCGCAGCGCGGGAACGAACTGGAACGCCCCGAGCAGGCTGTAGATGGTGACACTGACGATGTGGACCACGACGGGGACCGGGGAGGCAAAGAACCTTGCATTCTGTGGTGTGATGGCGGCGCCACCGGCCAGCTCCGTTATCCGCGATGCCCCGGCGATCACCGGTATGAGGCTCAGAAGGATCAGGGACGCGGGTACAAGCCACCGGGGCCCGGGGCGGCGGGCGGACTGGGCGTTGCTGGGTTCCGATGTCATGGCCTGGTCCTCAGTTCAGGTGGTGTACGGCGTACACCTGATGGGCACAACCGTAGGTGTACGCTGTACACTTGTCAAGAGAATGCCGCTAGGGAAAGGTTGTCGGGATGACTCAGCAGCTGGAGGCCACACGCCGCACTCCCTTGAACCGGGAGCGGGTGCTGCGGGCCGCCGTCTCACTCGCTGATGACGTGGGCCTGGAGTCGCTCAGCATGCGCAGGCTGGCCGAAGACCTCGGCGTGGTACCGATGGCGATCTACAAGCACGTCGCCAACAAGGACGAGCTGCTTGACGGAATGGTCGCGAGCCTCATCGGCGAGATCGATCCCCCTGCACCGGATCAGGACTGGAAGATAGCCGTCCGGTGGCGGGTGCTTTCGGCGAGACAGGCGCTGCAGCGGCATCCGTGGGCCCGCCGGGCCATTGAATCGCGCACCAACAAGACGCCCGCCGTCCTTGACTACATGGACACTTTCGCCGGAATGTTCCTGGCCGGCGGCTTCTCCGTGGACCTCACGCACCACGTGATGCACGCCATCGGGGGCCGCATGTGGGGTTTCACCCAGGAGCTGTTCGACGACCCGACGGGCCCGACGGCTGAGTCCCCGGCAGAGATTTCAACCGAAGCCCAGTCCGCCATGCTCGAGCAGGTGGCGGCCCGGTATCCGAACATCGCTGCGATCGCCGGCTCGATGAACCACGATGAAGGGTCGGTCGTCGGACACGGCTGCGACGACCAGTTCGAGTTCGAATTCGCCCTCGATCTCCTCCTCGATGGCTTCGAGCGGCTGCACCGGCAGGGCTGGTCATCGACGCAGGCGAAGCAGCACCGCAACCAGGAAAGGGATCAAGACGGCGCACCCTTGCCTCATTAGGGTCTTCGGAGGAGGATATGCCCACACTCCAGGAGGCCCTTCATGACCAAGCTTGGCAAGTTTGAGAAGTACCTGATCGAGGAATTCTTCGACGATTACCGCGCGGGCGCCCTGAGCCAACGGACGTTCACGCGCCGGGTGGCCTTCATCACCGGCAGCATGGCCGCGGCCTCGGCGGCGATGCTGCTGGTGGGCTGCACGCCCGAAGAAGTTCCGCGCAGCACCGACCCCATGCCCACGCCCAGCCCCTCGCCGTCGGGCACGGGGACCGGCATCCCCTCCCTCGGCCCGGTGCCGGGAGCCCAAAGCCCGCTCTCCGTGCCTGAGGGGGCACCCGGACTGGTGACAGAGACGGTACGGTTCCCTGCCCAGGGAACAGACATCAGCGCCTACCTTGCCCGGCCGGAGGCGGGGCCGCCCGGACCTGCGGTACTGATCTGCCACGAGAACCGCGGGCTCACTCCGCACATCGAGGACGTGGCACGGCGGTTCGCCAAGGCCGGCTACGCTGCCTTGGCACTGGACCTGCTCAGCAGGGAAGGTGGCACCGCGGGCATGGACCGCGACGCCGTGCCCGGAGCATTGACGGCGGCTGGCGTCCCACGCCACGTTTCCGACTTCGCAGCGGCCTCTGATTACTTGCAGACAAAGGAATTCGTCGACCAGGGGCGCATCGCCATGACGGGTTACTGCTTCGGCGGGGGCATCACCTGGCAGGCCGCGACGGAGCTCCCCGGGCTGAAGGCGACCGCAGCGTTTTATGGGCCCTCCCCCGATCTGGACAAAGTCCCGACCATCAAACCGGCAGTCTTCGGCGTCTACGCCGAACTCGATCAGCGGATCACCGGCGCACTGCCGGCGCTGCGGGATGCCCTGGCGGCCACGGACGTTCGCCACCAGCTCACCGTCTATCCCGGCGTCGACCATGCATTCCACAATGACACTGGGCCGCGCTACGTGGAGGCGCAGGCCACCGCCGCCTGGAACGACACGCTGGCCTGGTTCGCCAAACACGTCTGAGCCGTTGTTGCACAGCTTTTACCCAGGGTTTACATGCCTTGTCTTGTGAGGTCCCTGGGGCCTGCAACAGACTGGTTATCACCAGCAGGACCGATCCTTCGCGATCGGTCGACGAGAGCACCGGGACACGGACGCAGCGATGCGTTCCGGCCTGATCCACGGTATTGACGCCGAGGGGCAGGTTCCCGAGACCGGGAGGATGGCATGGCCGGCAAATTTGAACTGTTTGTGGACGCGGAGTCGAAGTTCCGGTTCCGCTTAAAGGCTCCGGACGGAACCGTGATGGCGGTGTCAGCTGCTTTCGGCGACAAGTCCGCCGCTGTGGCCGGCATCGCCGCCGTGCGGGAGTGCGCCGGGATGGGGCTCATCACCGACCTGTGCTCCGAGGCCGGCTCGCAGGCCCGGGTTCAGGAATCAGCGTCCCCGGCCGACGCCCCGCAGGCCCGCCACGACTGGCATAAACGGGCCGACGCCTTCCACACCCGCGCCAAGACCATTCGACGGGCAGCATCGTCGCCCCGGTGGACCGGCGCAGCGTAGCCAGACCGGGGATTGCGGGGTCACGAACCCGCGGTGCGGGCTACGGGCGCGCTCCGCCGTCGTACCACCGCAGGACCCGCAGAGCCCGCAGGGTGTTCCAGCGACTGGGCCGCCCGTCACCGTCCTCAAGCTCAAAGTGGACCTGCCCGGGATGCGTGTTTTCGAGCAGCCAGGTGCCGTCGGGCTGCTTCCTGGATCGAAGCAGCCCGATTGCCTCAGCCATCCGCGGGTCGGGCGGACCACCGGCGGACCGGAAATACTCCAGGGCGCGGAGCACGTCGTAGTGCCAGCGGGTGGGGAAAGAGAACTCCAGCCACGCCGGGTCGATGACCTCGCCCGTGCTCTTCCGGCGGAACAGCCGCCGTTCGAGAAGATACTCCTCGGCCCGTCCCCGCGCGTCGATGGATTCCGCGGAGCCGCCGGTTGACAGTTCGTGTGCCAGCAGGCCTTCCAGCACGTTGATGGTTGTCGCGGCCGAGGAAACCACCGCGCCGTACTCCGCCCAGCAGTTCCACCCGCCGTCGTCGAGCTGCTCACTGACGAGCCGGGCGACCGCGCCGTCGACGTCCTGCCCGAAGTAGGCGCCGAGCCCAACGACCATGCCGTTAATGCAGGGCTCGACCTCGCCGGCAAAATAGGGTTGTCCGCCCTCCTCCCAGCGGCAGTTGTCCCGCACAAGCGCCACGGTCTCGCGCATCTGGTCACTGCCCGGGTCGACGCCGAAGTCGCGCAGCTGCAGGAGGCTGTAAGTGGTGGCGGTCCAGGGCTGGACCCCGTCGTCGGCCCCTTCGTGCCCGCCGGAATCGACCTGGCTGTCCTGAACGTCAGCGCCATTAGCGGGTCCGACGTCGGAATCGCCGCCTTGCGCGGGGAAGTACGCTCCCCCGGCCCACTGGCCGTCATCCCCGCGCAGGGCCAGCAACCGGGCGCCCCACCCCTCGGCAGCAACCCGGGCGCGCTCTGCATCCACGACGTCGGTAGGTGCGCCGGCAAGATCCCGCAGCACCTGCCATCGGACGGAAGGATCACTCGCCAGCAGCCAGTCCAGTACGGTCATGCGGCGAGTTTAAGTGCCCCAGGTGGTTTCGTCACCTGGCGTGGTGCCGCCGCCACTGCCGCGGCCTTGTCAGTCCGGCCTGCTCTCAGCCCTCGCAGTCAACGCAGTAGGCGTGGCCGTTTTTTTCGCGCGCGATCTGGGACCGGTGCCGGACCAGGAAACAGGAATAGCAGGTGAATTCATCCTCCGCCTGAGGGATGACCTGGACGATGAGTTCCTCGGCGACGAATTCCCCGCCCGGAACGATCGAATCGTCCAGGGAATCCGTCTCGTCCAGGTCGCGGGCCACACTGCGGGCGTCCGGTGCGTTCGCAGATTGCAGTGCCTCCAGGGACCT
>DATITT010000415.1:0-4117 GCA_035467435.1 Arthrobacter sp.
GATGTCCGCCACACCTGCGGCCACAGCCGCCTTCCAGTCCGCCTCATTGAGCGACCCGGTGTGCAGCGGCGCCCCGGCAGCCAGAGGCACCGGGCGCACGACGGCGGCACCGGGCTGGGTGGCGACGGCGGCCCGGGTGCCGGTCCCGGCAGTGCCGTCCGCGGCGGTGCCGATTGCGACGGCGCCGGCTTCCGACGTCGGGCCGTCCGCCAGCGCGCCGGTCCCTGCGCTCCCGCCGCCCAGCCAGCGGTCCAGCGCGGCGCGGGCGCCCGCCTCGGTGAGGCCGCCGTCGTCGAACGTCATCTGGGTGAGCCAGGCCTTGCCGTCTCGCAGCCCGACGACGATTTCGGGAACGATCAGGCGCGACTCGTGCGCGGAGGCTTTGGAGAAGGCGAAGGAACCGAACGCGACGGGGCCGGTGCCGGGCCAGTCGACGGGGTCCTCGATCTCGGCCTCGAGGACCAGGTGGCGCCACCAGATGTCCGCCTCGAGGAAACGGTCGGGTCCCGTGGCGGTGAACCGGGCCACCTCGCCGAAGCCGACCAGGCCGGCTTCGCGGCGGGTCCAGCAGAGGAGGTCGTCCCGGACCAGAAACGACGGCAGCCCCCCGGGGAATGATTCTGCATCGAGGGGGACTGTCAAGGTTCGGAACGCGCTCGTCATAGTGAGACAACACTACTCCCGCACCACCGGAGGACCCGCTCAGGCGCTGCCCAGCTGCTGTGGAGCCCCAGTTCAGGCCCGGTTCAGCCCCAGTTCAGGGCGAGATTGGGCGAGTTGGGCGCCGGTTAGGGCGTGTGCTGATCATTTGAGACAATGACAGGGTGAACCGAGCATCCTTGGATAAGCGTCCGGACGAAGTAGCCACGATGTTTGACGACGTCGCCCCCAAATACGACGTCGTCAACGATGTCCTGTCGATGGGGCAGACGCGCCGTTGGCGCAAGGTTGTGGTCGAAGCCGTGGGTGCGAAGATCGGCCAGCGGGTGCTCGATCTCGCCGCCGGCACGGGCACCTCCAGCGAACCGTATGCCGACGCCGGCATCGACGTGATCGCCTGCGACTTCTCCCTCGGCATGCTCAAGGTCGGCAAGCGCCGCCGCCCCGACATCGACTTCATCGCCGGGGACGCCACGCGCCTGCCCTTCGCGGACAACACCTTCGATGCCAGCACCATCTCCTTCGGGCTGCGCAACGTCAACGAGCCGAAGAAGGCCCTGGCCGAGATGCTGCGGGTCACCAAGCCCGGCGGCAAGCTGGTCATCGCCGAGTTCTCCCAGCCCGTGGTGCCGCTGTGGCGCACCATGTACACCGAATACCTCATGCGCGCGCTGCCCGCGATCGCCGTCAAGGTCTCCTCCAACCCGGACGCCTACGTCTACCTCGCCGAGTCCATCCGCGCCTGGCCGGACCAGGACCACCTCGCGGCCTGGCTGCAGGAAGCCGGCTGGGACAACGTCTCCTACCGCAACCTCAGCGGCGGCATCGTCGCCGTGCACCGCGCCGTCAAGCCCGGCGCTGAGGCGGGCCCCTCGGCGGCCGCCGAGGCGCTGGCGAACCACACCGGACCGGTGGCGAAGCTGCGCCGCAACATCATCCGGCCCGCGCGTTAGCCCATCGCCGCCGTGAAAGTACTGATCGTCGGAGCAGGTCCGGCCGGATCCACTGCCGCCTACTACCTGGCGCAGGCGGGCATCGACGTCACGGTGCTGGAGAAAACCAGCTTCCCCCGGGAAAAGGTCTGCGGCGACGGGCTCACCCCCCGCGCCGTCCGCGAGATCCAGAAGCTCGGCCTGCCGCACCCCGAGGCCGACGGCTGGCGCCGCAACAAGGGCCTGCGCCTGCTGGCCGGCGGCCGCAGCATCGAACTGCCCTGGCCCGAGGTCTCCGACTTCCCGCAGTACGGCCTGATCCGCACCCGCCTCGGTTTCGATGAGGAACTGGCCCGGCACGCCCGGTCCGCGGGCGCCGTCGTGCTGGAACGCCACAGCGTCACCGAAGCACTGCGCGACGACGACGGCCGCGTCACCGGGGTCCGCGCGGCCCTGCTGGACGAGTCCGGCCGGAAGACGGGGGAGACCCGGGACTTCAACGCCGACGTCGTGCTCGCCGCGGACGGAAACTCCAGCCGCACCGCCGTGTCGCTGGGCATCCGGAAGCGCGACGACCGGCCGCTCGGCGTCGCCGTCCGCACGTATTTCACCTCGCCGCGGCACGACGACGACTGGATGGAAGGCTGGCTGGAGCTTCCCGGCCGCGACGGAAAGTTGCTGCCCGGCTACGGCTGGGTGTTCGGCGTCGGCGACGGCACCTCCAACGTGGGCCTGGGCATCCTGAACTCGTCCAGGGAGTTCGGCAAGCTCGACTACAAGCAGGTCCTGCGCGAATGGACCGCCGGCATGCCCGCCGAATGGGGCTTCACCCCGGAGAACCAGGTCGGCGAGATCCGCGGCGCCGCGCTGCCGATGGGCTTCAACCGCACCCCGCACTATTCGCCCGGACTGCTCCTGCTCGGTGACGCCGGCGGCATGGTCTCCCCGTTCAACGGCGAGGGCATCTCCTACGCCATGGAGTCCGCCCGGTTCGCGGCCGAGTTCATCATCGACGGCGCCGCCCGCTCGGCCTCGGCCGGCTGGACCGACGCCGACGCCGACGCGCACCTCGCCCGGTACGCGGACTACGTGCGGGACCAGTGGGGCTCGCACTTCACCCTGGGCCGCGCCTTCGCGGCCCTGATCGGCAAACCGGCCGTGATGAAACTGGCCCTCCGGACGGGCATGCCCGTTCCTGTCCTGATGCGCTTCGTGGTCCGGCTGCTGGCCAACCTGACCGATCCCGCGGCCAGGGGCTTCGAGGACCGCGTCATCCGGGTGCTGGAATCGCTGGTCCCGGCGACGTCCAACCAGGCCCCGTCCAAGCAGGCCCGTTCCAAGCAGGCCCCGTCCAACACCGGCGTCCCTTCGCCCACCAGCGCCCCTTCGCCCACCAGCGCCAACTCCTCGGTTTCCGCAACAAAAGTTAGGGTTAACCCGTGACCAACTCTGCAGACCAAAGCTGGACGCACGCCGGACACGGCCTGCCGAGCTCCGAGCCCAGCCTCAACACCACCGCGATCGCCACCGGATTGCAGCTGCCGGCTGGCTTTGCCGCGATCGCCGGGGACCCCGAACTGGGGCCTGCGATCACCACCAACCTGGCCCGCGTGGAGAAGAAGCTGCGCGAGGCCATTGCCAACTCCGATCCGCTGGCTGACGCGACGTCGCGCCACCTCGTGGAAGCCGGCGGCAAGCGCATCCGGCCTTTGTTGACTCTGCTCTGCGCCCACCTCGGCGACGCCTCCCGGCCGGCCGTGGTGCAGGCCGCCGTCGTGGTTGAACTGACCCACCTGGCGACGCTTTACCACGACGACGTGATGGACTCCGCTCCGTTCCGCCGCGGCGCCCCCACGGCGCACGAGGTCTGGGGCAACTCCGTCGCTGTCCTGACCGGCGACCTGATTTTTGCCCGCGCCTCCATCCTGGTCTCCGAGCTCGGTTCCCGCGCGCTGGGCATCCAGGCCCGCACCTTCGAGCGGCTGTGCCTGGGCCAGCTGCACGAAACTGTGGGCCCGCGCCCGGACGAGGACCCGGTGGAGCACTACCTCTCGGTCATCGCGGACAAGACCGGCTCGCTGGTGGCGGCCTCCGGTCAGCTCGGCGCGATCTTCTCCGGCGCCGACGAGGCCTACGAGCCGATGCTGGTCGAGTACGGCGAGAAGGTGGGCGTGGCCTTCCAGCTCGCCGACGACGTCATCGATGTTACCGGCGTCAAGGTCAAGTCCGGCAAGTCCCCGGGCACCGACCTGCGCGAAGGTGTCCCGACGCTGCCCGTGCTGCTGCTGCGCAAGAAGGCCGAGGACGGTGACCAGTCCGCCGTCGACCTCCTGAAGCTCATCGACGGCGACCTCAGCTCCGACGAGGCCCTCACCGCCGCGGTCGCCGGCCTGCGGGAGCACCCCGTGACGGCGGAATCCTGGGTGGTGGCCCGGGCCTGGGCCGATGAGGCGATTGCCGCCCTCGCGCCGCTGCCCGAGGGTGTGGTGAAGACCTCGCTGAGCAACTTCGCGCTGGCCGTAGTG
>DATITT010000416.1:0-10763 GCA_035467435.1 Arthrobacter sp.
TCCTTGTTGCCCTTGCCGAGCACCCGCAGGGTCCTGCGGTCAGGATCGAGGTCGTCCATATCGAGGCCGGCCAGCTCGCCGACCCGGACCCCGGTGGCGTACAGCAGCTCCACCATGGCGCGGTCCCGCAGCGGCAGGGGACCTCCTTCGGCGGCCGCGGACTCCGTGCCCTCGACGAGCCGGAGGACCTGTTGCTGATGAAGCACGCCGGGCAGGGACTTCTCCCGCTTCGGTGCCTTCAGCCGCAGGGCTGGGTCCGAATCGATCAGTTCCTCCCGGATGGCCCAGGCGGTAAAAGCCCTGGCCGTGGCGGAGCGGCGGGCCAGCGTGGCGCGGGACATCCCGGCCTCGCTCTGCGAACCGAGCCAGCGCCGCAGGGTGCCAAGTTCCAGCCCGGCGAGGTCTTCCACCCCTTCGGAGGCCGCGTATTCCAGGAGGCTTCCGACGTCGGAGAGGTACGCGCGCACCGTGTGGGCCGAACGCCCGCGCTCCGCCTCCAGGTAGCGGCCGAATCGCTGGGCGGCCGTGGCCAGTGCGGCCGGGATCTGCTGTGTGGACACTCCCCTACTCTCGCAGGAATCGCCCGGCGATCAAGGGAGCCCGGCGGCGTGCCGCTGGTCCGGTGCCTGTCCGGTGCCTGACCGGTGCCGGTCTGGGGCCTGCGCGTGCCGCCGGTCCGGCGCGGGTCTGGCCTGCCACCACAGGACGCCGGTGACCCGTCAGCCTGCCGTGCCGGACCGTTTCCAGCCGCCGCGGTGCGATTCGGCCAGGCCCAGCAGCCCGAGGCGGCCCAGTCCCGCGCGGACCGAATCCGCGGATAGTCCCGCGACGGCGGTGAGCTTTTCGACCGAGGTGGTGGCCCGCAGTGGCAGGGCGTCCAGCAGGATGAGGTCTTCCAGGGTCAGCCCGTCCTGGGCGGCCGCCCGGCCGGCCTTGACCTCGGGCATCGATTCGCCGCTGGGCGAGGCAAGCTCCGCGATCTCCCCCGCGTCGGTGACGCAGACCGCCCCGCCTTCCCGGAGCAGCCGGTGGCAACCCGCCGAGTTGGCGCTGTGCACCGAGCCAGGCACCGCGCCGACGGCTCTGCCCAGCGTTTCTGCGTGGTGCGCCGTGTTGAGCGCACCGGATCTCCACCGGGCTTCGACGACGACGGTGACGGAAGCCAGTGCGGCGATCAGCCTGTTGCGCTGGAGGAATCTGTACCGTGTCGGCGCGGACCCCGGCGGGACTTCGGCCAGGACCGCGCCTTGGTTCGCGACTGCCCGCAGCAGGTCCTCATTGCCGGACGGGTAGAAGCGGTCCACTCCCCCTGCCATCACGGCGATGGTGGGCACCCTCCCGGAGGAGCTGCCGGCGAGGGCAGACCGGTGCGCATGCGCATCGATCCCATAGGCGCCGCCCGAGATGATGGTGAACCCCCGCTGTGCCAGCGAATACGCGAGGTCCCCAGTCACGGACGCGCCATAGGAGGTGCTGTCCCTGGAACCAACCAGAGCAATGGATGTGGCGGGCGCAGGCAGCTCCTGCTCCATGCCGCGCCACCATAGACAGAGCGGTTCCTGCAGTCCGAGGTCCGCCAGTTGGCGGGGCCACAGCTCGTCCGAAGGGACAATCAGGCGCCCACCGAGCCGCTGCATCGTGGCCAGGTCCCGCGCCGGCGCCAGATCCGGGATCCTCGGTGCCCAGCGCTGCCGGGCCGCCCCCAGGCCCGTCCAGCCGCTGCCCAGGCGGTTCTCGTCCAGCAGCTGGAAGATCTCCCGTTCCAGCTCTGCTCCGGCGGCCAGCTGGCCGGTGGCGATCTTCAGCGCGTCCTCCGCCCCGGCGATGCGGACGAGCGCGAGTCCTGCAGCGTCCTGCGGCTCAAACAGCCGGGACAACGCTGCCCGTGCTGTCCGTTCGCTCTCTGTCATGGTGTGGGTCCTTTCCCAGGCTGGAGATGGGTGGCGGCGCCGCACTTTTGCGGCGGCGTCGGCGGGGAGTCCTGCTAGGCGGCGACGGCTGCCTGCCGAAGATTGAGGGCCAGTCCGATATCGTCCGCCTCCGGGATATCCCGGAGGGCAAGGTCGGCCAGGGTCCACGCCAGCCGCAGCACGCGGTCGTAGCCGCGGGCTGTCAGCACGCCGCGTTCCATAGCGTGGTCCAGGATCCGGGTAGTGGGGGCGACGAGCCGCAGGGCACCCCGGAGGACACGCCCCGGGACCTGGGCGTTGGTTTCCATGCCGAACGGCAGCAGCCGCTCGAGCTGTCGCTCCCGTGCGGCGTGGACGCGCGCCGCGATAGTGGCGGTGTCCTCCTCGGCCCCGGGCAGGCCAAAGTCGGCCAGTGACACCCGTCCCACCTGCAGCTGGATGTCGACCCTGTCCAGCAGCGGCCCGGACAGGCGGGCGAGATACCGCCGCCGCATGGTCGGGGTGCAGGTGCAGTCGACACCCTTGCCCGTGGCCTTGCCGCACGGGCATGGGTTGGCCGCGAGCACGAGCTGGAAACGGGCAGGGTAGGCCGCTGTTCCCGCGGCACGGTGAAGCACGAGCTCTCCGCTCTCCAGCGGCTGACGCAGCGCATCCAGCACCCGGCGTTCGTATTCCGGGGCCTCATCGAGGAACAGCACCCCGCGGTGGGCCCGGGATGCGGCCCCGGGCCTGGGCAGCCCTGAGCCACCTCCGATGATTGCCGCCGAGGTGGCCGTGTGATGCGGGTTCTCATACGGCGGCCTGCGCACGAGTTGAAGCGAGGCGGAGGTCAGCGAGCAGAGCGAATGGATGGCGGTCACCTCCATGGCCTCGGCGTCACCGAGGTCCGGCAGGAGCCCGGGCAGCCGTTCGGCCAGCATCGTTTTTCCCGCGCCCGGAGGACCTGTCAACAGCAGATGGTGGGCGCCGGCGGCGGCGACTTCCAGTGCCCGCCGGGCGTCCCCCTGTCCGGAGACGTCGCGCATGTCCGGCGGTGGAAAGGACAGCGCGTCAGCTCCGGCCTCAGGTTCGACAGGGCCGGGGGCCGGGTCGAAGTCGAGGGCCAGATCCTGCGGATCGGCCCCGAAATCGAAGGCAAGGCGGGCCAGCGTGGCGTACCCCTGCACGCGGGCGCCGGGCACGAGTTCGGCCTCGGCAGCGTTTGACTGGGCCACCACGACGTCGGTGTAGCCTGCCCGCACCGCGGCCATGACGGCGGGGAGGACGCCGCGGACCGGCCGCAGCCTGCCGTCCAGTCCCAGTTCGGCGATGAACACTGTCCGGCCGGTGGACCGGACATCGTTGGAGGCCCGCAGTGCGGCCATGGCGATGGCCAGGTCGAAGCCGGAGCCGCGTTTGGGCAACGACGCCGGGATGAGGTTGGCCGTGATCTTCCGGCGGCTCAGGGGTATGCCGGAGTTCTGGGCGGCCGAGCGGATCCGTTCCCTGGCCTCGTTGAGCGAAGCGTCCGGCAGCCCCAGAATGATGAACGCCGGCAGCGTCTGGCCGATGTCGGCCTCCACTTCAACGATGTAGCCGTTCAGCCCGACGAGCGCTACCGCGTAGGTCCGGCCGAGCGCCACCTACCCCACCCCTTTGAGGTGCTCCACGGCGGGAGCGCCGATGCCGTCGTCGAGCACGGCGATCACATCGACCCGGCGCAGCGGCATGCGGAGCTCATGGGCACGGCACCACGCAGAGGCCAGCCGGTGCAGCCGGGCCAGCTTGTCCACGCCCACGGCTTCGAACGGATGCCCGTATGCGAGGGACTTGCGTGTCTTCACTTCGGCGATGACCAGAGTGTCACCGTCGAGGGCGACAATGTCGATTTCACCCTCGGAACACCGCCAGTTGCGGTCAACGATCCGCATACCCTGGGCTTCAAGGTAACCGGCCGCGAGTTCCTCCCCGCGCCGGCCCAGCACGTCCTTAGCTCTCATAAACCCAGCGTGCGCCGCGGTAAGGCATTGGCACAGGCGCCAGGGACGCTATGTGGGAAACCCCGGCAAGGACCTGCCAATCAGAAACCCGGCTTTCCGGGTCAGGGCGGACCGCCGCAGATTGTCGGGGGCCACGCCATGGCCTTCAGGTGCCGGCAGTCACCAGGCGTCTGGCGAGCACCATCACCAGTTCAGGAGGACGAACATAACAACGAATTCAGCATGTGAGCCGTGGTGCGACGAGCACAATGACGCGGACTCGGCCACCCCCAGCACGACAACTCTCGGCCTCAGGCAACTGCACGCCAGTATTGGTGAGGTTCTCCAGGGGCTCGAATAGCCGGCCGGTGGGTTCGCCGGTCAGTTCCCCAGATCCCCGGCTTTGGGCAGGGCCAGTTCCTCGCTGCGCGGGAGCTCCTCGACGTTGACGTCCTTGAAGGTGATCACGCGGACACTCTTGACGAAGCGGGCGGAGCGGTAGACGTCCCAGACCCAGGCGTCCTGCAGTGTCAGGTCGAAGTAGACCTCGCCGTCGGCGCTGCGGGCCTGCAGGTCGACGTGGTTGGCCAGATAGAAACGCCGTTCGGTCTCGACCACATAGCTGAACAGCCCGACAACGTCGCGGTACTCGCGGTAGAGCTGCAGCTCCATGTCGGTCTCATAGTTTTCAAGGTCCTCGGCACTCATGGTTCCATCTTGCACCATCCCGCGCGCCCCGCGCGCCACGGCCCGTCCCGCAGCACTCCTGGCGCCGCTGCCGTTCGGGCGTGAACGGCGCGGTCAGTCCGCGAGAAGCTGCCAGCTCACGCGGTGGTACGGCGTCGTCCCGGCGGCGCGGAGCGCCTCCTTGTGCGTGGCGGTGCCGTAGCCCTTGTTCACGTCCCAGCCGAAGGCCGGGTATTCACCGTGCAGTTCGCGCATCATGCCGTCGCGTTCCACCTTGGCCAGGATGGACGCCGCGGCGACGCTCAGGCACTGCATGTCGGCCTTGACCAGGGTGTGCACCGGCGCGTCGCAGCCGGGCTCCGCCGGGCCGTCGTCGAACAGGGACGGCTGGGCCGTCGGTGAGAGCCAGTTGTGGCTGCCGTCCAGCAGCACGACGTCCGGGGTCACCCCGGCGGCGAGCACCGAGAACCAGGCGCGGGTACCGGCGAGCCGGAGCGCGGCGACAATGCCGAGGGCATCAATCTCATTCGCGGAGGCATGTCCGACCGCCGAGGCCACACTCCAGCTCCGGACCAGCGGCACCAGACGTTCGCGGTCCGCCACTTTGAGCAGCTTGCTGTCCCGCACATCGGCGAGCAGCGTCTGCTGCTGGAGGTCCACCACGGCGATTCCCACGCTGACGGGCCCGGCGAGGGCGCCGCGGCCCACCTCGTCGACGCCGGCGAGGAACCGGGCGCCGGAGCCGCGGAAGCGCCGTTCATAGTCGAGGGTGGGGGCTTCGGACATGACGTCAGCCGTTACTTTGCGGCCGGGTCGGGCACGTCGCGGAAGACGTCCGGGTAGTTGTCCAGGACGGTGATGCGGTTCAGCGGCCAGGCAATAACGGCGGCCTTGCCTTCGATGTCGGCGAGGTCGACGAAGCCGCCGTTGCTGTCCGTGTGGGCGCGCGAGTCGGCGGAGTGGTTCCGGTTGTCACCCATGACCCAGACCTTCCCCTCGGGGACCACGACGTCGAAGTCGCGGACCTGGGGCACTTCGGCGGGGTTGATGTAGGGCTCGTCCAGGGGCGTGCCGTTGACCATGAGCCGTCCGCCGGCGTCGCAGCAGGCCACGCGGTCCCCCGGCAGGCCCACGACGCGCTTGACGAGATGCTGCTCCGAGTTATTCGGCAGCAGACCAATGAACGTGAGCCCGTCCTGGACCCAGGTGAAGGGGCCCGTTTCCTTCTCCGCCATGGGAACCAGCCATCCCTGGGTGTCCCTGAACACCACGACGTCGCCGTGCTCCAGGGCGAACGGCTCCGGGACCATGAGGTTCACGAAGATGCGGTCGTTCACGTCCAGGGTGTTGACCATGGATTCGGACGGGATGTAGAACGCCCGGAACAGGAAGGTTTTGATCAGGAAGGACAGCACGATGGCGACCAGCACCACGGTGGCCACTTCCTTCGCCCAGAGGAACAGCGGGCTGTGGCGCTCCCGGGACTTCGCCCGGCGCGCACGCTTCGACGCGGCTCCCGCATGGGCCGGACCGCCGGTGGACCCACGATCCGCGGGGACGTCAGTCTCAGCCGGGTGCTCCGTGGCGGGGATCGCTGCGGAGGCGGCCCGGGGCTGGTCCTGCCCCTGCGGATCTGGAGTCCGGGGTCCGGTCTCGGGCATTTACTGTCCGTTCTTCGCTGTCGTTGTGGCGGCCTCGGCGGGCCGTCCTACTGCTGTAAATCTATCAATCGGCCAGATGATCTGGATGGGTCTGCCGATCACCCGGTCCAGCGGCACCATGCCTCCGCCGGGGGCGCCCAGGAGACTGCGGGAATCGGCCGACTGTGAGCGATGGTCCCCCATCAGCCAGAGCCGTCCCGCGGGCACGATCACGCTGAACTTCAGCTCGCTCGGGGAGTCACCCTCAAATAGATAGGGTTCCGCAACTTGCTGGCCGTTGACTGTGAGCCTGCCGCCGTCGTCGCAGCAGACCACGTGGTCACCGGGGAGCCCGATGACGCGTTTGATGTACGTGGTGTCGCCTCCGGAGAGGCCGACCCAGTGCCCGACGCCGCCCAGAAAGTCCAGGACGGGTCCGTTGCCGCTGTCCAGCGGGGCGAAGGAGCCGCGGCCGTCGAAGACGACAATGTCGCCACGGCCCACCGGCTCGGCGCGGAAGTCCGTGCGCGAGACGAGAATCCTGTCCCCCTCGCGGAACATCGGCTCCATCGAGGCGGAGGGGATGTAGTAGACATCGAGCCACAACGAACGGACGAGGCCGCTGATGAGCACGGCCAGCACCACGGCCAGCAACACAAAACGCCAGCCGAGTTTCCTGGGCTGGCGTTTTGTGTGTTCCATGGTCCGTATCCTCTAACGCTTTTCTTAACTGAACAGCGCTGTTGCGGATGCTCCGGCGCTGGCCGGACACGGTCCGTGGACCCGCGGTGGAAGTCGGAAAAGTCTTACTTCTTGGTCTGGAAGTCGCGCTTTTCCTTGATCTTCGCAGCCTTGCCACGCAGATCGCGCATGTAGTACAGCTTGGCGCGGCGCACGTCACCCTTGGAGACGAGCTCGATCTTCTCGATGATCGGGGAGTGCACCGGGAAGGTACGCTCCACGCCAACACCGAAGGAAACCTTGCGGATGGTGAAGGTTTCGCGCAGGCCGTCGCCGTGGCGGCCCAGGACGAAGCCCTGGAAGACCTGGACGCGGGAGTTCTTGCCTTCGATGATGTTCACGTGAACCTTGAGGGTGTCACCCGCGCGGAAGACGGGAACATCGGTGCGCAGCGAGGCTGCGTCTACTGAATCGAGAATATGCATTGATTCACTCCTGGTGAACGCCACAGGTCCTTCACGTTGGGTCACGGCGGCCAAGCCCGGGCGCGAGTGCGGCCCGGAAATTCCCGCCGAAAATTGTGAAAATCCGGCTTCGTCAGGAATTGACGGGGCCGGGGTACCGCACTGTTGGTGACGCTCCCCCTGTGGCAGGTTCGCACCCAGCAGGCACAAGGACTAATTTTGCCACATCCGCAGCCTTCCAGCCAATCCGGTCAGGCGGAATCCCCGCCGGCGTCCCCGCGGCGCCTGAGGCGGCCGTCGGCGACGTCGTACCCCAGGTCCGCGAAGGCGGTGCGGTCCGCGCGGGGCAGTTTGGCGGCGTCGAACTGCTCCAGCAGGTCCGGGCGGCGTTCAGCGGTGCGCCGGTACTGCTCGTGCCGGCGCCACTGGGCGATCTTGCCGTGGTTGCCGCTGAGCAGTACCGCAGGGACCTCGCGGTCCCGCCAGCTGGAGGGCTTGGTGTAGACGGGGTACTCCAGCAGCCCGTCCGAGTGCGATTCCTCAACGAGGGACTCGGGGTTGCCGACGACGCCGGGCAGCAGGCGCCCGATGGCCTCCACCATCGCCAGCACCGCCACTTCGCCGCCGTTGAGGACGTAGTCGCCCAGGCTCATGGGCCGCACCGTGAAGTGCCCGGCCGCCCATTCCATCACGCGCTCATCGATGCCTTCGTAGCGCCCGCAGGCGAACACCAGCTGCTCTTCCCCGGCGAGTTCGTGGGCGGTGGCCTGGGTGAACCGCTCCCCCGCCGGTGACGGCACGATCAGCACCGGCTTGGCCGCGTCGCCGGGGCGGTCCGCCGCGACGGCGGCCAGGGCCTGGGCCCAGGGCTCGGGTTTCATGACCATGCCGGCGCCGCCGCCGTACGGGGTGTCATCCACAGTCCGGTGGCGGTCTGTGGTGAAGTCCCTGAGGTCGTGGACGTTGAGCTCCAGCAGCCCGTCCTGGCGCGCCTTGCCAATCAGCGAGAGTTCCAGCGGCGCCAGGTACTCGGGGAAGATACTGACGACGTCGACCCTCATTTAGGCGTTGTCCCCGGTGTCGGCGCTGCCTTCGGCGCTGGCGGCAGCTGCCGACGCCGGCTTGTCACCGGCTGGCTTGTCACCGGACTTGGCCTCGTCCTCGGCATTGACCTCGAAGAGTCCCGGCGGCGGGGTGACCAGCACGTAACCCTCTCCGACGTTGACCTCGGGGACGATCTGCTCCACAAAGGGGATCAGGACTTCCTTGCCGTCCGTCGAGGTGACGACGAGCAGGTCCTGGACCGGGAGGGTGTGCAGGCCGGAAACCTTGCCGACCACCTGGCCACCGACGCGGACCTCCAGTCCTTCGAGCTCGTGCTCGTACCAGCCCTCGTCGTCATCATCGGCGTCGAGTTCCTCGGTTTCGATGAACAGCTTGGCGCCTCGGACGGTCTCCGCCTCGTTGCGGGTCTCGATCTCCTCGAAGGCGAGCAACAGGATGTCCTTGTTCCAGCGGGCGCTGATGATGGTGAGCGGACCCGCCGAGGCCGGCTCCACCACGAACTGGGTTCCCGGGACGAAGCGGTCGCCGGGCACATCGGTGAGCACCTGGACGGTCACTTCGCCGCGGATGCCGTGGGGCTTGCCGATTCGTGCCACCTGAAGCTGCATCTGTTCCTCTGTTCGGGGTTGGTGTTGGGGGGAGCTGCGGGGAAAACAGTCCGGCCCCTCCACCATTATCTGGTGAAGGGGCCGGACTCAAGTCAAGTGTTGCTGGAAGCGTTACCGGCGGCGGTCGGTGTCGACGACGTCGACCCTGACCGGCTCGCCATCCGCCAGCGCTGCCACCACAGTGCGCAAAGCGCGTGCGGTGCGGCCCTGGCGGCCGATCACCCGTCCGAGGTCGTCCTGATGAACGCGCACTTCGAGGGTGTCCCCGCGGCGGTTGTTCTTCGCACTGACCTTGACATCGTCAGGACTGTCAACGATCCCGCGGACGAGATGTTCGAGCGCTTCTGCCAGCAATTTACTTGGCCTCGGTGGTCTCTGCTTCGGCGTCGGCGGGAGCCTCGGCTGCATCGTCCTTCTTGGCCTTCTTGGTGATGGCTTCCGGGATGATCACGGAACCCTTTTCCGGGGTAACGAAGGCAGCCTTGGGAGCCTTGGTCTTCAAGGTGCCCTCCTGGCCCGGGAGACCCTTGAACTTCTGCCAGTCACCGGTGATCTTGAGGATCGCGGCAACCTGCTCGGACGGCTGTGCGCCGACGCCGAGCCAGTACTGGGCACGGTCCGTGTCGACCTCGATGTACGAGGGCTCTTCGGTCGGGTGGTACTTGCCGATCTCTTCGATGGCACGGCCGTCACGCTTGGAGCGTGCGTCCATGACGACGATGCGGTAGTACGGTGCGCGCATCTTGCCAAAGCGCTTAAGGCGAATCTTTACGGCCACTGTTGTGGTCACTCCTGTTTCTGAAACGGGGTCGAGCCCGGCGTTCTGCACCCGTGGGGCGGGCCGTACTAGGGGGTTCTAAAAGGACAAGATCCGGACGCGGAGAGAGGGGCCACGCAGATCAAGTACCTGTTTATTGTGCCAGATCAGCGGCGGGAATTCGACTTGACACCCGCAACCGGCCCGTTAAGGGGCTGAATCGGGTCAGGATGTCCAGACGTAGAGGCCGGATTTGCTGGCGGGATCGACCTCGGCGGCCAGTTCGGCGAGCTGGCGGACGTAGCGGGCGGACTGCTCCGCACCGAAGGGCATGTCCTCTTCGGCGGCCCAGCTTTCGGCGACCTCGTCCAGGACGTTGCCCTCGCCCTCGGTCTCGTAGCTGAGCAGCTCGGCCAGGGCACGGACCATCGCCGGCGGGACGCCGAGCAGGGAGTCGCTGGCGACATCCACCATGGCGAGTTCGTAGTCGGCGCCGGAGGCGTGGACGGCGGTGCCGGCCAGGTCACCGAGACGCTCGATTTCGAAGTCGCTGATATCCGCTATCCGGACGGCACCGGAGGCCTCGGGGACACCGCCGTCGAGGGCGGCGGCACGTTTGAGGGCTTCATCGTGGGTGGAAACAAAGACTTCGGTGAATCCCATGGAGCTTGTCCTTAGCTGTCCGGCGGCGCTGGGCCGCTGTTTCTTGGCGTCACTTCAGCCTAGCCGCTCCAGCCCGGCGGGCAGTCAGGCTGGACATGCCCTCCCCGACCAGCATGGCGGGGAGTCCGGCTGGACACGCCCTCCCCTGGCCGTGACCAATGGACATGAAGCCACCATGTCCACTCGTGGCCGAGACCGGCGGACATGCCCCGCGGTCCTGCCAGCCGAGCGTGGACATGTCCTCCGCCAACCCCGTCGCGCCCCATCTCAATCACCCCCGGCCCGGTGGACATGCTCTCCCCGGACTTGCACCAATGGACATCCGACCTC
>DATITT010000417.1:0-1758 GCA_035467435.1 Arthrobacter sp.
CCGGAGCCAACGCCCCGCTGGACGCACTCGCCGACGCTGAGCCGGACGACGACTCCGAGGGTGCGCCCGAAGACGACTCCGACGATGCAGACGGCAACGCGGACGGTGCCGGCGACGAGTACGACGACGACGATGTTGACGACGCCGACGGTGTTGACGATGACGACGACGTCCCAGGCGCGCCCGACGAAGACACGCCGGACGACGAGTTGCCCGCAGCGCAGGCTGACTAACGGTTGGAACCATCCGGGATGCTGCACCGTGAGGGCTGGACATGATGTCCACCTTCAAGTCGCTGCACATCCTGAACTACCGGATCTGGTTCATCGGGGCAGTGATCTCGAATATCGGAACCTGGATGCAGCGCACGGCCCAGGACTGGCTGGTCTTTGACCATCTGACCGATCACGACGCCAGCGCCATGGGCATCACGATGGCCCTGCAGCTCGGACCCCAGCTCTTCCTCGCCCCGGTGGCCGGGCTGCTGGCCGACCGTTTCAACCGAAAACAGCTGCTCATCCTGACCCAGTCCGCGATGGCGGTGCTGAGTGCAGGGCTCGGCATCCTGGTGGTGTCCGGGGCCGCGCAGCTCTGGCACGTCTACGGTTTCGCGCTGCTGCTGGGCGTCGTGTCCGCCTTTGATGCGCCGGTGCGGCAGACTTTCGTCTCCGAACTGGTCCGCGACGATTACCTGCCCAACGCGGTGGCCCTCAACAGCGCCTCCTTCAACGTGGCGCGCATGATCGGTCCGGCGGTGGCCGGCCTCCTCACGGTCGCCGTCGGCCCCGGCTGGGTCTTCCTGATCAACACCCTGACCTTCGTGGCGCTGTTGCTGAGCCTGTGGAAGATTCCCACCGCCTCGCTGCGCCAGCTGCCCCGGGCCACGGCCGGCAAGGGCCGGATCCGCGAGGGGCTGCGCTATGTGCGGTTCCGGCCGGACCTCGTGGTGGTGCTGGTCGCGGTCTTCATCGTGGGGACCCTGGGACTGAACTTTGTGCTGTTCATCGCGGCCATGGTCGGCACGGAATTCGGCCTTGACGCCAGCGCGTTCGGGCTGATGAATTCCATTATGGCCATCGGCTCCGTTGCCGGTGCACTGCTGTCCGCGGGCCGCAAAAAGCCCCGGCTGCGGATCATTTTCGGGGCGTCCGGCGCCTTCGGCGTCACCGCCGGCATGGCGGCGCTGGCCCCCAGCTACTTCTGGTTTGGCGTGGCGCTGGTTCCGGTGGGGCTGTTTGCCATCACCATGCTGACGAGCGCCAACGGCTACGTTCAGACCACTACGGACCCCGTGATGCGCGGCCGGGTGATGGCGCTGTATATGGCGATCTTCATGGGCGGGACGCCCATCGGGGCCCCGTTCGTGGGGTGGGTAGCAAACGTCGCCGGTCCCCGGTGGTCCCTGAGCGTCGCGGCGGCCTCCGGGCTGATCGCGGCCCTGATCGGACTGGTGTGGATTGTGCGGGCCAGGCAGCTGCGGATCCGGTTCGATCGCCGCGCCCGCGGGCTGCGCTACTTCCGGGTGGTGTCCGCCGGCCCGGGGGGAGCAGCCGGCACCGACGCAAACGGCGCCGCCCGGGGACACAAACCGGACGACGCCGTCGACCCGGACGACCCAGACGGCGCCGTCGGGTGCTGACGCGGCAGAGCCCGCGCCTGCATGGGAAGCTACTTCTTCAGCTCGCCCACCACGAAGTCGATGCACTCCAGCAGCGCCGACACATCGTCCGGCTCGATCGCCACGAAGGTCGCGATGCG
>DATITT010000418.1:0-15465 GCA_035467435.1 Arthrobacter sp.
CGGCCACGATGACCACATCGCTGCCGTGGGCGAGGTCCGCGGGCGAGTCAACGCCCCGGTGTACCTCAACCGCGAGGACTGGATGCTCTGGGAGCGCGTGTTCCCGGGAACCGAACCGGACCACGCCATCGAGGACGGGGACACCTTCGACGTCGCCGGCGCCCGGCTGGTGGCGCTGCACACGCCGGGACATTCCCCCGGCTCCATGTGCTTCTCCCTGGCGAGCGAGGGCACCGTGTTCAGCGGCGACACCCTGTTCCAGGGCGGTCCGGGCGCCACAGGCCGGTCCTACAGCGATTTCCCCACCATCATCGGGTCCATCAAGGCACGGCTGCTGACGCTGCCGGCGGACACCGTGGTGCGGACCGGTCACGGCGATCCGACGACGGTCGGCGCCGAGGCCCCGCAGCTGGAGGAATGGATCGCCCGGGGCCACTAGCAATGCAGTAGCCCGCAGCAGGGGCCGAACCGAGCCCTGGTAACGGCCCCTGCTGCCAGTCACATGGGCACGCGGTGCAGGCACCGGCACTCAGCCGAGCAGGCTGCCGACGTCGCCGTAGGCCAGTGTGGCGTAGCGGGCGTAGGTGCCGATCACGGCCGCCTCGATGGCGTCCACGTCCAGGTGCGGGACGAGGTCGTTGACGGCGCCCGCCGTGGCCGGGTCCCAGTCCAGGCCCAGGGCGGCGTAACTGGCCTCCAGCACCGCTCGGATCGGGGCCGAGTTCTCCACCACGATGACGGAGCTGAACAGCCAGCCGCCGGCCACCACCCGCTGGGCCGTGCCGATCAGCTTGAGCTGGTGCTGCGGGAACTCCGGATCCTGGCCGTGGACGCTGAATTCCCCGGGGCAGTACTCGCCGGGGATCTCCCCTACCGCGGCGTCGACACCGGCGCTCCGCAGGGCGCTGCCCAGCAGTTCGCCGAAGAAGGAGAACCGCCGCTTGGCCCCGGCGATCGCGTCCGCGTCCGGTTCCAGGTGATCGATCACCAGCGTCCCCTCGTGGTACGCGGCGGCGCGTCCCCCGGCCTTGCGGACCAGCGGTTCGAAGCCCAGTTCGCGACAGGCCTCCGCGGCGGCGTCAAATCCCGGCAGGTGCGTGTCCCGCTGCCCGAAGGCCACGGTGGGGGACGGCCGGTAGAGCCGGATCATGGGGCCCACGCCGCCGGTCTTGACCTTCCGCAGCAACTCAAGGGCGAGGTCCAGGTCCGCGGCGGCGCCCAGGGATTCCTCCTGCCGGAAAATCGTCAGCGTCCGCGGTGCGCCGGCGGCCTCGGGCATCTTGTTATGCTCCCTTATGGTCATCTTGCAGTTCCTCGTCGTAGCCGCCGCGTTCGCCGTCATCGATTCCGTCTGGCTCAAGTCGATGAGCAAGTTCTACCGGAGCCATCTGGGGCACCTCATGGCGGACAAGCCCCATCTAGGGTACGCCGTCGTCTTCTATGTCCTGTACATCGCGGGGATCGTTTTCTTCGCCCTTCAGCCGGCGCTCGACGGCGGCAGCTGGCTCACGGCGCTTGGTTACGGCGCCGCCCTGGGCACCTTCGCCTACGCCACCTATGACCTCACCAATGCCGCGACCCTGAAGAACTGGCCGCTCATCATCGTCGTGGCGGACATCGCCTGGGGTGCCGTGCTGACGGGCCTGGCCACCGTGGTCGGCTGGCTGGTCTTCCACTAGCGTCCAGCCGACACGGCCCTCCCGCAGCCGGCCAGCGCCGTCAGCCGGTACCGGCTGCGGGAGGGCCTGAGCCCTAGGACTTCCGGAGCGTCAGGATCTGCTCGGCGCGGCCGAACGGACCCTGGAGGTCGTGCAGCACGGTCGAGGTCAGGCCGATCCCGTCGGTGCCGAAGGAGACCTCGTTGTCCAGCCCCAGCCACTCCCCCTCGGGGCGCCGGTACATATGGATCTGCAGGTCCAGGTTGGGGAACGCGTAGCTGCCCTTTCCCGGGGTAACGCGGGCGGCGATTCCGTTGGCGGTGTCCACCAGGCCGACCAGCCGGGCGAGGTCGCTGCTGTCCTTCCGGTCCGTCAGCGGGTGTTCGGTGTGCAGCCAGACCGTGCCGGACCCGGCTCGATGCCCGTCGGCGATCAGCATTTCCAGCGACGCGATGTAGCCGCCGGGCCAGATGCTCGCGGCGTCGTAGGGTTCGCAGTCCTTTGGCGCGGGGATCCTGGGATCCTCGAAGGCCGCAACAGCGCTGGTGTCGGAGGTGACCATCCGCCACGCCGTGGCGCGGATCGCGGTGCGGCCGCCGGCAATCAGCTCGGCCTGTACCAGCTCGATCGTCCGGCCGGGGCGGAGGGTGGTGGTGACGACCTCGAACTCGCCGCCGGGAATCAGGCCAAGAATCTCGTAGCTCAGGCGCGCCATCCGCATGTCGTCGCGCGGCTCATGCCGGTCCAGGCAGTCGGCCATAATGCCGGAGGCGGGGGCCATGTGCTGCTCGTGTTCGTTCCAGGCACCCTGGGCGAGGATGGTGGAGCGGAAACGCCCGCCGCCCAGTGCCTCGTAGTAGAAGTCGCCCTCGGCAAGCGCCGGTTGTTCAGCAGTCGTCATTGTCCGCCCTTTCGCGTGGCTGGTAATCCCAGAACACACTATCGCTTCCGCGCCGGCGGCAGGCCCTCGCGCAGCCCGAAGACGGCAAATACCGCGCCATCGGGCGCCCGGGCACCGCTGGTGCAGCAAATATGACGCATAGTCCTTAATGTGTGCCCGGCGCCGGACTTCGGCTCGGCGTAAAACCAGGCGGCGTCCCGGTTCCGCCGGCCGTCCGTCCACCACCAGGCTGTAGTAGCCGGCCTTGCCCTTCCAGGGGCAGACACTGCTGTGGCTGCTCTCCTCCAAGAACGCGGGGTTAACCGAGGAACGCCCCGCCGGACCCGTCTCCGCCGGTCCCGGTCGATTCGCTGGACTGGGTAGACTCGGAAGCAGACGTTCCGCGACTAACCACCGAAGAGGTGCTCCCCTGATTCGAGTCATCAGCTACAACCTGCGAAAGCACCATGCCAGCGGTGAACTGGTGGATCTGGCCCGTCATTTTGAGATTGATGCCCTGTGTCTCCAGGAGTGCGACACCAACGACCTCCCGGACACCATCGGTGACCTGCACCTTGCCGACTCCACCAAGGGCAACCGGCTGGGCCTGGCGATTTATTACCGCATGGACCGGTTCACGGCGTACGAGACGAAGGCCTTCGCCCTGAAGAAGTCGATGCACGACCGTGTCCTGTCCCCTGCGCACGAGCGGCTGATCGGCACCCGGGTGGTCGACAATGAGACGGACCACGACCTCGTCATCGCGTCGTTCCATGCGGCCCCCCTGACAGCGTCGAACTCGCTGCGGCGGAACCAGATCCACGCCGCGCACGCCGAACTGCTCAGCATGGGCGGCGGCCTGATGTCCCTGATGGTGGGCGACTTCAACTACCCGTTCTTCACCAAGAACCTCACGGCCCAGATGAAGGATGCCGGCTACGACCTGACCCTCAGTGACCGGCGGACGTACACGCGGTACAAGGTCTTCAAGGGCCACTTCGACTTCGCGACGTCCCAGGGGCTCAACATCGAGAGTGTCGAGACTCTTCCGCGTGGGGCATCGGACCACCTCCCCATTCTCATTTCGGCGGAGTACGGCCAGGACGCTCCGGTGGCCGGCGACTCCGCGTCCTCCGCCGCGTAGCCAGGGCCCCCGTGCGCGGCGCCAGGGCTCTGAAACTCCCGCCCGGCCTCAGAATGATGCGGGACTACGAACGCCCCTGGCTGAAATCTGACCTGGCCGCCGGCGCGGCCCTCAGCGCGTTCCTCATTCCGGCCGGCATGGCGTATGCCGAGGCCGCCGGACTGCCGGCCGTCACGGGCCTTTACGCGTCGATCATCCCCCTGCTCGCCTATGCGGTCTTCGGGCCCTCCCGGGTCCTGATCATCGGCCCGGATTCCAGCCTGGCGCCGATGATCGCCGCCGCCATCCTGCCTCTTGCAGGCAAGGATCCGGACCAGGCGGTGGCCCTCGCCGGCCTTTTGGCGCTGATGATCGGCGGCCTGCTGCTGGCCGGCAGGGTTTTCAGGTTGGGGTTCGTCACCGGGCTGCTGTCCAAACCCATCAGGGTTGGCTACCTCAACGGAATTGCCATTGTCATCATGCTGGGCCAGCTGCCCAAGCTGCTCGGCATGTCGGGCACCGGCGGCTCCCTGGTTGACACAGCCACCGGGACGGCTCAGGCCGTGGCCCAGGGGGCCATCAATCCTGTTGCGTTTCTGTTCGGCGCCGGCACCATCGCCGTCATCGTTGGGTGCCGCCTCCTGCCCTGGAAGCTCCCCAGCATGCTGATCGCCGTCGCGGCAGCCACAGCGCTGACGGCCGTTCTGGACCTGACGGCGGCGCTCCCCACCGTAGGTGCCCTGCCCCAAGGCCTGCCGGCGCCCGCGCTCGACGGAATCAGCCTGGCGGACGTCATCGCCCTGCTCGGTCCGGCGGCCGGCATCGCCCTGATTGCCTTTGCCGACACGTCGGTCCTCTCCAAGAGCTTCGCCGCCCGGAGCGGAGTCCGAGTCGACAGCAACCAGGAAATGGGTGCCCTCGGCGTGGCGAACCTGGCCAGCGGCTTCTTTGGCGGTTTTCCGATTTCCGGCAGCACTTCGCGTACACCGATCGCCGTCGAGGCCGGCGCCAAGAGCCCCCTCAGCGGTGCCGTTGCCGCCGCCCTTGTGGTGCTGTTCATGATCCTGGCGCCCGGGCTGACGACCTTCATGCCTTCCAGCGTGCTCGCCGCCGTCGTGATTGTTGCCGCTGCGTCGATCTTCGATCTGAAGACGCTCCTCCGGCTGCTCAGGATGAGCCGGACCGAGGCCGCCCTGCTGGTTGCGACCACCCTGGGCGTCGCCTTTGTGGGTGTGCTTGAAGGCATTGTGATCGCGATCGGCCTGTCCCTGATCGCTTTTGTGCTCCGTGCCCTGGACCCGTACCGCACCGAGCTGGGAAGTGTGGGGGACGTGCCCGGGTACCACGACCTGAGCCGGCACCCCGAGGGCCAGCGCGTCCCCGGACTCGTGATCGCACGCTTCGACGCCCCGCTGTTCTTTGCCAACGGCGCTGTCTTCACCGAACACATCCGGACCCTCGTGGCCAACGCCCCCGAGCCGGTGCGGTCGGTGATCGTGGCGTCGGAGGCCATCACCGGTCTGGACACCACCGCGCTGGATGACCTTGTGGCGCTCGACGACGAGCTGGCGAAGCGGGGCATCAGCCTGGTCTTCGCCGAGATGAAGGGGCCCATCAAGGACCGCCTGATCCGGTTCGGCGTGAGCAGCCGGTTCGGCCCCGACCACTTCTTCCCCACCGTCAACAACGCGGTGCGGAGCTACAAGAGGACTTTCGAGCTGGAATAGGGACCGGCCCCGGCACCTCAGCCCAGCAGCGGAATCACTTCGATCCTGCCGTCCGGACTGACTGTCACGAGCACCTGCTTTCCGGTCACCCCCTCGAGTTCTCCGGCCAGCCGGCCGGCCAGCTCGCTCGCGTCGGCAGCCGCACCAGCCCCAACGTCGGCCCGTCTCCACACGGTCACGCCCGCTCCGGTGACGTCCTCGATGGCCCGGTGCAGCGGTGCCGGATCGGTGCCGGTGACCAGGACGACGTGACCGATGGTCCGTTTCCGGACGGGCCCCGCCGCCGCGAGGACGGACCGTTCGTGGCGCCACACCGCGAAGTGGTAGCCGGCGACGAGGCCGGTGGCTACCAGCAAACCGAGCGGTGCCCGGATCCTGTCCACCACGCTGCCCCCCGAGATGTCGCCCAGGAAGTACTCGAACATCCGGTAGCCGATGACCAGCAGGGTGATGACGGCAACCACGGCGCTAAGGCCGAACACCACAATCAGGTAGATCCGGCGGGCGTTCTGCCAGCTCCCGGAAGCGCTGGCAGGGATGGGCGTCGCCGCGGAGGTCCGCTCCAGCGGCTTCCATGTGAACCACCAGACCAGGCCGCCGACGAGGAGCGAACTGATGCCGCCGAGCAGGAGGGTGCGTGTCCCGGAGCCCGCAAGCGGGGTGGCCGCCATGGCGAGGGCGCCGTTCACGATCACGCCGATCCCGGAGGCAGCGGCCACCAGGGCGACGCCGGACGTCACCAGCCGGCTCCCCTGCCGGATGGCTTCCGAACCTCTCCGTGCCAGCCCGCGGTGGTACACCCAGACCAGTGCGCCGATCGCTGCGGCGGCGATCGCCGGCGCCATCGGCTCCAGCAGCTGGTACATCGGTTCGGTGCGGTCGAAGGCGAGCCGCAGCAGCACGAACACCGTGACCCCCGCACCGCCGAGGGTCACAACGCCGGCGGCGAGGACCCCGACGGCGATGAGGCCGACGCTGGCGAGATCGCCACGCAGCAACCGGCCGCCGTCGTGACTCCAGTGCCACCACCAGACCAGCCCGCCGCCCACGGCCCAGACGAGGGACTGCAGCACGGACACCCACCACGGCTGACCCACCGTACCGGCGGCCAGCACCCCCCGGAGGGCGGCATCCAGCAGGACGGACAGCGCCGCGATGGCGCCGCCTGCTCCGATCACCAGCCCGATGTAGCTGCCCAGCGCCGTGGGTACGTCAGTCAGATCCAGCGGGCGCTTGCGGGGATGCCGCCACATCCACCGGTGCCAGATCCAGACGGCTGCCCACACCAGCCCGGTGGCCAGGGACGGGCGCCACTGCAGCGACGGGCCGCCGATCAGCGTGGTCAGCGTGCTGATCAGGTTGCTCGTCGCCAGAACCAGGGAAAGCACGTAGGCGCCGGTCATGTACAGGCCCCAGCCGACGGACGCCCGTTCTGTCTCGTCGCCCAGCCGGCGCCAGACCACCCACCAGAGGAGCGCGGCGAGCGGTCCGCCGATCAGGGCGAAGGCCAGCGAGCGCGCCAGTCCGGACACGTCCCCTGTGGCCAGAACGGTGTCCGCCACGAGGAGTCGCTCCAGCAGTCCGCTGACCCCGACGGCGGCGATCACCACGAGGACGAAGAGCAGCAGGTAGGTGATGAGGCGGCGGACGGTCCGCTGGGCTGCGCCCACAGCGGTGTCAGCGCTCATCACTTCACCGCCGCGTTCTGGCACACGGTCAATTGCCAGGGAGCCCTCTCGATCAGCCACTTGTCCCCCGCCTTGACCAGGTCAAAGTCGTCCTCCATCTGATATTCGCCGCTTCCGAACGGCCCGCCGCCCTCGGAGACGGTGATCAGCACCCTGACGTCCGCGGACTCAGGCCGCTCGGTCGTCGAGACGAGGGTGACACGGAGGTTGTCCGCAGTCATCCGTCCCATGTCGGTGCTGCAACGGTCCCTGGCGGCGTCCGTCAGGTAGGCGGCCGCGGCAGTCTCGTCCCCGGCGATCACGGCGGCGGAATACCGCTGGACCACCCCGGCGGGGGTGGCCTCATCCACCGGCGCCGGCTCGCCACGGGTGAATACGACAATCAGTGCGACAACCACGATCACGGCAATCGCGGCAAGAATGGCGAGCAGGGTGCGGTCCGGCCGGCGCGGTTCTGCTGCGGGTTCTGCTGCGGGTTCTGCTGCGGGTACCGCTGAGGGCGGCGCGGCTGCCGGCGGTGCTGCCGGCGGTGCTGCCAGTCCGGGCTCGCCCGGTTCGGGCGCACCCGGTGCGGGCACCTTCGGTTCGGGTTCTTTGGCCTCTGGACTCATGCCGCCAGAATGTAGCACCCGGGGTCCGCCGTCATGGTGTCTTTCGGCCCAGTCCGCGCTGACCTGCTGTTTCGCCGGCGCGGACGCCTCCGGAGACGAACCAGTGCTGCGCCATCGAAAGGCAGGTCCCCTGCGGCGCGGGCGCGTCGACGCCGCCCGTGGCAGGCACTACGCTCGGGAAATGGGAATCGTACGGAAAGTCCTTGGCCTGCTCGCTCTGGCAATGATCGGGCTGGTGGGGACCGGGCCGGCGGCGCAGGCCGTCACGCCGGTGGATGCCGTCACGCCGGTGGATATTGTCGTGGAGGACCGGGCGGGGGTGCTGGACCGGAACACCCTGCTGCCGGCGGTGCAGGCGGTCGAGTTCTACCAGCCCACGAAGGTGGCCGTCTATACCTACAACGGTTCGGCGTCGGACAACCTCAACGAGGAGGTCCTGCGTTTTGCCCGGGCCGAGCATCCGGAGTGGATCAGCGGGGACGGGCAGAAGTGGGCGGACGGGCTCTTCATCTTCGCTCTGGACCCGGCGGGCCGGCAGGTGGGCACGTACATGGGTGAGGACCGGAAGGTCTCGCTCGAACAGCGCGAGGACATCCAGGACGCTTCCAAGGAACTTCTTCGCGACGCGCAGTGGACGGAAGGCACGATCGCCGGGATCCAGCGCGGCGCGGAACTGATCAATCAGCCGTGGTACCGGTCCACGGCTTTCCTCGTCGTTGCGTGGACCAGCATTGCGGGTGCCGTCGCGGGCGCCTCCACCTGGCTGATCGTGCGCTGGCGGACCCGGGTGGCCAGCCGCAAGGAACTGGCCCGCGGGGACGCCAGCTACGCCAACGTCAGCATGGATCTCCAGGTCACCGAGCTCAACGCCGGCACCATCCCGGAAGCCTCCCGCTATGGCAGCACCGTCCTCGAGAAGCACCGGACGTTCATGGCCAAGTACAACACCGCCACCGGCCTCTCCAACCAGGTCCATGCCCTGTCGCCCAGGGACCTCAGCAGGCGTCCGAACCTGAAGCTGACCCAGAGCTACGCCGACGCCGCCGCCGAACTTGACGCCCTCGACGACGTTATCGCCGATACCAACGCCCTGCTCAACCGGGGCTCCGCCTGGGCTCCGGCCTGGGACCGGCAGCTGGCTCCCTTCCGCGCCGATCTGGCCGCGATCGAACAGATGCTCAGCAAGCGCAACGCCGAGGGCGGCTCCGCGACGGCGGCGGCCCTGCGCTCCTTCCGCGATCAAAGCCATCGGGAGATCGAACGGTGGACCTCGGAACTCGCCGACGGAACCATCACTCCTGAGACGGCCCTTGACCGGCTGCGGGACGCGCGCACCCACCTCTCCGAACTGCTTAAGAACCACGCCGATACCGTGATCGCCGGCTACACCAAGGACGAGAAGGAAGCCCGCCTCATGCGGAAGGAGATGGAGAGCGCGCAGGCCGGAAGCAAGTCCAAGTACGGGCGCACCTACGAACCCAGCATCCTGGGAACCGTGTACCCCTCGTACTACTTCTTCTCCGTGCCGACTTTCAACTCCGGCTTCACCAGCGGTGTCAGCAGTGTCAGCAGCGCCCGGGGCGGAGGCGGCAGCTCCACCGGGTACGGAAGCAGCGGCGGAAGCTTCTCCGGCTCCGGCAGCTCATCGAGTTTCTAGCCGGATCAGGCGCCCTTGCTGCTTTCGACGACGAAATCGCCGCCGGGGAACATAATGGTTTCGTGTCCGTCGTCAAATCTGACGTGATACGGCGGGGCTCCGTCGGCCCCCTTGACCTCCAGGATTTCCCCGTGCCGGTCTGATGACTCGACCGTGGTGCCACGGATGATGATGCGGTCTCCCTGGGCTGCTTTCATGGCATTCACCTCCTTCTCCAGCCTACGGTTGTGTGTCCTTCTGGGGAACGGCCGCTTCGTCAAAGAGTCCAGCGGCGACGGTGGTGGTGAGTTCATGGAAGACGGGGACGCGGGCGCCCTCCGACAAGTCCCGGCCCAGCGTGTAGACGACAAATACATACGCACGCTCCCCCTGCACCAGGATGCTCGCGTCGTGCAGGTAGCCGTTGAGCAGTCCGTACTTGTGGAAGACGCTGACGTCCGCAGGTGCGGCGGCGGGGATCAGTATCTCGTAGTTGGTGTCCTGCATGTAGGACAGCAGCTGGGCGGTGTTATCGGCGTTGAGCAACCGCCCGCTGTACAGCTCGGACAAAATTCTTGCCATCTCTGCGGGTGTCAGGGCATTCACGGTCCGGTCATAGGCGATGCCGATCGAGGCGGCATAGTTGATCAGTCCCTTGTGGCCCACGGCGGCGAGGATCAACGCCCACGAATCGTTGTTGCTTTGCTGGACCATTTGCTGGATCTGCTGGCCGGCCGTGGACACCCCCATCGGGGTCCCCAGCGAGGCCTGACCCGTTTCCACCAGATGGTAGTAGGCGGCAGCGGCGAGGATCTTCCCGGTGCTCGCGGCCACAAACTTGGTGTTCACCCCATATTCGTGCACCGCCCCGTCAGCCACATCGATCAGGGCCACCCCCACCTGGTAGCCGCTGTTGGCCGCGATCACGGCGTTGATTTCCGCGTCCAGTTCCGGTCCGATGGCGGGCGCGGGAGGCGTGACGACGGCAGGCGTCGGCGTCGGGGCTGCTGCCGACGGCGTTGCGCCGCCGGAGGTGGACAGGGGGTCGGCGGCAGCTGCCGGGGCGGACACCGACGCAGCCGGCGCGGCCCCCGCGTCGACCGGACCCCGGGCCTGGATGGTTCCGTAAACGGCCCCGGCTGTGATCAGGCCGAGGACGGTCACCAGTGCAACCAGGAACTGCGGGCGGATCCCGCCCATGAACCCCAGCAGGCGCGGCCCGGCACCCCGGGCTGACTTTTGTGTGTGCCGGCCGCTGCTGTAGTGCCGGCCGGGTCCCCAGGATTCCACCGGTCTCAACCCCGGTCCAACAACGGGGGCGCGACGTCGGCTGACGCCACAGGCAGGCTCGTGGGCATGCGTAACCTCCGAAAGTAACGAACCGCGGCGCGGCTTCAAATTTCCTGCATTCTTCTACCGGCGGGGCCGGAGCGCAAGTGGCCACACCCGCGGGCCGGATCAGCCAGCCAGCTCCCGTCGACGGAACCGGAGTTCCCGCAGCGCCCCGTGTAACGGGGACCCCGTAAAAGGCAACTCCTCCAGTCTAATCCCGACGGCCGCTGCAAGCGCGGTCCTGTTCGCGGAAAGGGCGGCCCGCGACGGCAGGCCCAGGAAACCGGCCAGCTCCGCCCAGTGCCTCGCCTTGAGGTGGCGGGTCTTGCCGGAGACCGGCAGCGCGAGGGTTTCATCCCCATACAGCAGGGTGCACGGGACATCGAAGACCGGGGCCATCACGAATCCGCGCGGGCTGCCCAGGACCGCGAGGTTTTTGGCGTGCAGGTCGCCGTTGCCGGTCAGCCAGGCAAAGACGAACTGCAAGTACAGGTTGCGGCTCGCCAGCAGCGGAGCGGTACACGCGGCGGCGAGTGCCGTTGCCACCTCCTCGGAGCTGACCCCGTACTTGGATGCCGGCGGCAGGCCCAGAACCTGGGTCCCGTCCTCCAGCGGCAGCCGGACCCAGGTTCCGGCCGGGCCTTTGACCCGGTCGAACCGTTCGACCAGGAGCCCCCGCAGGCCATTCCGGTCCTGGATGACAGAGTATCTGGCGACCGGGATCTTCAGCGCGCGGGCACCTTGCAGGTGCGCCGCCTCGTTCTCCACAAGGTGGGGGTGTTCCGGCGGGTCCAGTTTGAGCAGGTAGCGGTGGCCCCTGACCGCCAGGGGTGTGGTCAGCATCGAGGCGCTCGTCTTGCGCTGGACACCTGGCAGCCCGTGGAGATCCACAGTGTTGACCAGGAGGGAGAAGTCAAGCGTCTCCGGCCTCGAGGTATCAGCAAGGGCGGGCGGATCCACCGGGAGCTCGCCGGCCGGGACCACCTGTACGTCCCCGGGGACGTCGGCCCCCACCGCCAGTAGCAGGGTCAGTTCATCATCAAAGCTGGTCTTGGTCGCATTCTTCAGGACCGTGAGCCGGTGACCCTCGGGAAGCAGTCCGGCGAAGAACGCCGGCAGCGCGCCCCCCGGGGTTTCCACCGCAGCCCCGGTCAGAGGCAGGGAGACTGCCACGGCCGGACCGCCGCCGGCGAGGTACTCCGCGGCATAGCTGAACCGGACCCCGCCGAACCCGGTCCTGCTGAGGTGGCCGGCGAGGAGCCCGCCCTTGTAGACATCCGCATCCCGGACGAACTTCAGGTCCTGCAGTTCGGCCGCCATCAGCGCACCGTCAGCCGCAGGCCCAGGACACCGCTCACGGCCACCACGGCCTGCAGCGAGGGGTTGCCCGTCCCGGTCTCGATGGCCCGGACGGTGCGCACCGAGGTCCCGGCCAGGTGGGCCAGGTCCTCCTGCGTGATCCCGGCATCCTTGCGGGCGCTCCGGATGCTGGCTCCAATCGACACAACATCACCCACAGGGCGCCTCCATTCGGCAGGATGTTGCCGGTCGCGGCCATCCAGTCCTCCTATCGTGGCGCTCATTTCAGTATTCGGCAAGATGCTGCCGGTAGTGGCCTCTTTGATGCGTCCGCCAGCGGCAGGAGCAGCAGACCGGCAACAAGCTGCCGCCCGACGTCGGACTTTCCCATCCCCTGCCGCAGCTGCTGGAGGCGGCGTACGCTGGAACCCGTCCCGCAGCGAAGCGAAGGAGCCCGTGATGCGCAAGGTCATCCTGATGATGCAGCTATCCCTGGACGGATTCATCGAGGGCCCGGAGCAGGACCTGAGCTGGCACCGGGTCGATGACGAACTGCACCGCCACTTCAACGAAGAGCTCCGGACCATGGGCGCTTTCCTGGACGGCCGCGTCACGTACGAGATGATGGCCGAGTTCTGGCCGACGGCGGACCAGGACCCCTCGAACCCAGCCCCGATGGCCGAGTTCGCGGGGATCTGGCGGGACATGCCCAAATTTGTGTACTCGAGGACCCTGGCGTCGGCCGGCTGGAATACCGAGGTGGTGCGCGACGTCGTCGCCGAGGACATCGCGCGGCTCAAGGACCAGCCCGGCGGTGACCTGGCGCTGGGCGGCGCCAATCTGTCTGCGTCTTTCAGGCGGCTCGGGCTGATCGACGAGTATCGGATCTATGTGCACCCGGTCCTGATCGGTCGGGGCACGCCCCTCTTCCACGAGGAGGATGCGACGACGCCGCTGCGGCTGCTGGAGAGCCGCACGTTCGGCAACGGCGTGGTGTTGCTCCGGTATGCAACGGAGCCGGACGCCGGGCACGCAGAAGGCCGGTGATCAGCTGCCCCCAAGGCAACCGATCGACCGGCCTTCGACGTGCTAAAAGCGGTACTGCTAGCCGGCGCGGACGAACGTCACGGGGCCGGTGGCGGTCAGCCAGGACAGCGGGTGCGTGATCGTGGAGTTGACGCCGTTCATGCCGCCGCTGATGGCCTGGCCGTTGCCGGCGTAGATGGCGACGTGGCCGGACTGGACGATAATGTCGCCGGGCTGGGGATCAGCGACGACCTTGCCGTAGTTCATGAAAGCCATCGGGCCAATGTCACCGACCGGGATGCCGGCAGCGTTCAGGGCCTTCTCCACCACCGCGGTGCAGTCCTGCGTGATGCCGATCTGGCCGTACGCGACAGCCAGCAGGGTGCCGTTGGCTCCGCCTGCTGCCGGGGCAGCGGCGGGGGCCGGTGCGGCCTGGACCTTCACCGTCGCCTTGGCGGCGGCAGCGGGGGCCGGGGCGGGTGCGGCCGGGGCCTTCGCTGCCGGGGCGGGTGCTGCCGGGGCCTTCGGGGCAGGGGCCTTCGGAGCGGCTGCGGGTGCAGCGGCTACGGGCTTGGGTGCCTCGACCACGGGAGCCGGTGCAGTCTCAACGGCCGGGCGCTCGAACGTGATCTGGACGGCGGAGTCCGCCATCACCGGCGCGGAGACCTGACCCTGGACGTCCACGGACGACGCCGGTGCGGAGTCGCGCTTGGTCGGTGCATCGGCTGCATTCGCGGCCATAGCGCCGCTGAGCACCATTCCGGAAGCGGCGACGAGGACGGCGGCCTGGCGGCCGATGGTGCCGGCGGTGCGGCCTTTGCTGCGAAGGTCGGCGTTTTTGGGCGCACGGATATTGCTGAAAGTCATTAAAAAGAAGCCTCTCCCAATGCCTGCGAGGTGAGCTGTCGGATTCGGATGGGAGGCACCCGGCCGCACGCTGACCCGATTTTGGCGGGCCGTGCGGCTTCACCCCAAGACCCCTGGAGAACAGCGGGTCAAAAGTGGTTTCCCCGTCTCTGCCGGACGTTGTTACGAGTTATCCCAAGCCGCGGCAGAGTTAGGCAATCGACTGGGGAGAGCCCGTCTCGGAAACAACAGGCACCTGACAACGGTAACGGACTGATCACGGCGTGTCACATCGGGGTTCGGCTGCTTCGGGTTTCCGGCCTTCGCCGGGCCCCGCAGGACCCGGCCGCAGGCATAGGATGATGCCATCACCGTTCCCCCGAAGCGGAGGCCCGAAATGAACAGTCCCGGCCCCAACAGGCACTGTGTCGCCATCTGCCAGCTGAGCAGTCAGCCCCCGGAGGACTTCAATGTCAACACTGAACTGCTGGTGCTGGACAGTGGGGAAGTTCACGTGTCCACGTGGGACGCGGAGCCCCGCGACGGAGGCTTCGACGTGCACGTCCTGAACGACCGTGTGGACGCGTTGGGCTTCATGGTGATCACCGACTGGGAGTTCTTCGAAGAAAAGGCCTACGCGGTGGTGGAACGCCGGCCGGGGACCCGGGAGAAGGTTTACTGATAGGCACTGCCAGGTCAGAACTCCAGCTCCGGGCGGTGCCTTGCCGTCTCGGCGAGCACGAGGGAGACCGCACCGGCCGCGATCGCGCCGTCGTCGTCGTTGTGATCCCCCTGGGGAGGCGTCTCCAGCACCAGGCGGGCGTGGCGCACAAAGCGGGACCAGTCCCCCGCACCGGCGCGGAGCGCGCGGAGCGGGGACAGCAGGGCGGCCCGGCTCAACCAGCCGTCGGGATCCCGCACCCACCGGTCCAGGACGCTGTCCGCGCGCACCCTGCCCACGACGTCGAGCCCCGCGATCAGGGGACCGACGACGTCGATGGCGAGCGGATCGACCAGCGCGCCCAGCCGTGCACTCCGTACAAAGCCCTCGATCCGGGTCAGGTCCGTGTTGGTCAGCAGGCCGACGCGGGATTGCAGGAGCACGACGCCGGCGAGGCGGCGTTCGAAGACGGGCACCTCCCACAGCTCGGAGCTGAGGGCGGTGATGTCGTCGTGCGTCAGGTCCGGGTGGCGGCGGAGGGCATCGCGGACCGTTCCGCGCACGGCTCCGACGGACGCGCCGTAGTAACGGTGACCGCCGCCGTGACGGGCCTCGGCCTCCTCGGCCCGGCTCCACGACGACTCACGCTGGAGCGCAAGATCAATGAAATCACCGGCATCGCTCATGGGGCCATTCTCCCGCATGCAGCGGGACCGTAAACTGTCGCAGGTGCTCGATAGTCTTTTTCCATGGACGGCGAGCAGGGGCCCGAAGTGGCTCGGTCAGTACAGGTGAAGGTCATGGATGTGGCCCGGCCCCTGCCTGCCGTCCGGCCCTGCGGCGGCGTGCCTGAGCTGGACGGTGCGCGCTTGATTGCTGAAATCCGGACCCTGGAAGACCGAAAGTCTGCCCTGGCTGCCCGTCAGGCCCGTCTGTCCGTCGCCTTCGAGCTGCTCCAGCGCCGCGAACAGGCCGACG